>JBCDEN010000010.1:0-19086 GCA_039179715.1 Pseudomonadota bacterium | reverse complement strand
GTGCCCTGGCAGTGTCCACCCCCGCGTTTGCGACGGACATCATTGTTGTGTCGCATGGTCAGGCGAATGACGCGTTCTGGTCTGTTGTGAAGAACGGTGTGTCGCTTGCGGCCGAGCACACGGGTGCCAATGTCGACTACCGCGCTCCGGAGACCTTCGACATGGTTGCCATGAGCCAGTTGATCGACGCGGCTGTGAACCAGGAGCCGGACGGGCTGGTTGTGTCCATTCCCGATGGCGATGCGCTCGGGCCGTCGATCCAGCGTGCGGTCGAGGCCGGCATTCCGGTGATCTCGATGAACTCCGGGTCCGATGTCGCCCCGGGTCTCGGTGTGACCCTTCACGTCGGCCAGTCCGAGTATGACGCGGGCGAGGCTGCCGGCAAGAAGCTGGCCGAGATGGGCGGCAAGAAGGCCGTGTGCGTCAACCACGAAGTGGGCAACGTCGCCCTTGACCTGCGCTGCGAAGGCTTCACCAAGGGCTTTGGCGGTGAGGTGTCCGTCCTGCCGACTTCCAACGATCCGGCAGAGATCGAAGCCAAGGTGGCTGCGGCCCTGTCGTCCGATGAAGACGTCGACACGGTCATGGCGCTGGGTGCCAGCACCGCCGGTGAGCCGACCGTTGCCGCTGCCAAGGCCTCGGGCCGGGACCTCAACGTGGCTTCCTTCGACCTGTCGGCGAACTTCCTGCAGTCCATCGTTGACGGCGATGCCGCCTTTGCGATCGACCAGCAGCAGTTCCTGCAGGGCTATCTCCCGGTTGTGTTCCTGGCCAACAATGCGGCCTACGGCCTGATGCCGGGCGGCAACGTTCCCTCCGGTCCGAACCTTGTCACCAAGGACAAGGCGGCCCAGGTGATCGATCTGTCCGCCAAGGGCATCCGCTAAGCGCTTGCCGCAAGATCCATAACAAGACCGAACAAGGGGGCGGCGCGCCCGCGCGCCGTCTCTCCATGAAAGGGAGGCAACAATGAGCGACGCCGCTCCGATAGATGCAGACGAACGGGTCAAGAAGGAATCGTTCTTCTCCAAACTGATGAAGAAGCCGGAACTCGGCGCCATTGCGGGCGTGATCCTTGTCACCCTGTTTTTCCTGGCGACCGCCGACGAGGCCATGTTCAGCCTGTCCGGCATCATGAACTTCATGACGCCCGCGGCCCAGCTCGGCATTCTGGCCATCGGCGCTGCCATGCTGATGATCGGCGGCGAGTTCGACCTGTCGATCGGCTCCATGGTCGCCTTTGCCGGCCTGTTCTTTGCCGCCTGCGTCGTCACCTGGGGGCTGCCCCTGGTTCTGGCCATTCCCCTCACCTTTGTCTTTTCCGCCTGTGTCGGCGCCATCAACGGCACCATCGTGATCCGCTCGGGCCTGCCCTCCTTCATCGTCACCCTCGCCTTCCTGTTCATCCTGCGCGGCCTGTCCCTGGTCGGCCTGAAGTGGGCCACCGGCGGTGCCACCCAGCTGCGCGGTGTCCGCGATGCGGTCGAGGGCGACTGGCTCGCCCCGTTCTTCTCCGGCGATGCCTTTGGCGGCCTCTTCAACTGGCTCGCCACCAACGGCTTCGTCGACACTTTCAAGAGCGGCGCGCCCAAGGTTCCCGGCATTCCGGTCGAGATCCTCTGGTTCATCCTGATCGCCCTGATCGCGACCTACATTCTCCTGCGCACGCCCGTCGGCAACTGGATCTTCGCCGCCGGCGGCGACAAGACCGCCGCCTCCAATTCCGGTGTGCCGGTCAACCGGGTCAAGATCTCCCTGTTCATGCTGACCGCCTGCTGCGCCGCCATGGTGGCCATCATCACCGTCATGGACGCCGGCTCCACCGATGCCCGCCGCGGCTTCCAGAAGGAGTTCGAGGCCATCATCGCGGCCGTGATCGGCGGCTGTCTCCTGACCGGCGGCTACGGCTCGGCCATCGGTGCCTTCTTCGGTTCCATCATCTTCGGCATGGTGGTCATCGGGCTGACCTATACCGACTTCGACCAGGACTGGTTCCAGGTCTTCCTCGGCTCCATGCTGCTGATCGCCGTTCTGTTCAACAACGCGATCCGCAAGCGCGTGACGGGGGAGCGGTAACATGACCCAGGACAGCAAGTTCCATCACGGCGATGCGCCCGAGTTCGAACCCATCATCCACATGGTCGATATCGAGAAGCACTTCGGCAACATCATTGCCCTGGCCGGCGTCAGCTTCGATGTCAGGCCCGGCGAGTGCCACTGCCTGCTCGGCGACAACGGCGCGGGCAAGTCGACCTTCATCAAGACCATGTCGGGCGTGCACCGGCCCACCAAGGGCGAGATCTTCTTTGAAGGCAAGCCGCTCAGCTTCGCCACCCCGCGCGATGCCATGGAGGCCGGCATTGCCACCGTGTTCCAGGATCTGGCGATGATCCCGCTGATGAGCGTGACCCGCAACTTCTTCATGGGGCGCGAGCCGACCAAGGGGCGCGGCCTGGCCAAGCGCTTCGATGTCACCCGTGCCAACGAGGTCACGATGGAGGAGATGCGCAAGATGGGCATCAACCTGCGCGGCCCGGACCAGGCGGTCGGCACCCTGTCGGGCGGCGAGCGCCAGACGGTCGCCATTGCCCGGGCGGTTTATTTCGGTGCAAGGGTCCTGATCCTCGACGAGCCCACCTCCGCTCTCGGCGTGCGCCAGACCTCCAACGTGCTCGCCACCATCGACAAGGTGCGCAAGCAGGGCGTCGGCGTCGTCTTCATCAGCCACAATGTCCGCCATGCCCTGGCCGTCGGCGACCGCTTCACCGTCCTCAACCGCGGCAAGACGCTCGGAACCGCAAAACGCGGCGAGATCACGCCCGAGCAGCTCCAGGAACTCATGGCAGGCGGACAGGAAATGGCGCAACTCGAAGGATCCCTCGGAGGAACCGTTTAAAAGACTGTCGCCGGATGCGCGCTGCAACAACCTGCATGCATCCGGACACGCCCACTGATCAGGGCAGCTTTCAGCGGGCAGCTGTCAGGCGGCTTCGAGCTGCTCCAATGCCGGAATGGTCAGGATGAACACCGTGCCTTCGTTCTTTATCGATGCGCAGGAAAGCTCCATTCCGTTGTCACGGGCAAGCTCATAACAGACCGAAAGCCCAAGGCCGTGACCGTCGGACTGCGCGCCCTTTCTATACGCCCCGGCAAAGTCGGCGATTTCCTCCGCGCTCATGCCTGCCCCCGTATCAAGCACGCACAGCCTGAGTTGGTCCCCGCGTGACACCACGCCGAAGAGCACCTTTCCCTTATCGGTGTATTTGACCGCATTCGAGACAAGGTTGCTGACAATCCGCATGATGATCAAAGGCGGGATCGAGACGCTTTTGCTCGACAGAACCCGCCTGAGCTCGATGCCCTTGGAAACGGCCTCTTCCCTGAACATCTGATAGACCGTGTCGAGCACGAGCGACAGTTCGTAGATTTCCGCCTCGGGTTCCCTCGCCGGATCGTCGCTCCCCTCTGGGGTGTCAGTGGAGGCCTGTGAAGGTGCCCCCGAGGACTCGCCGGGTGTCGTCTGCCGCAAATAGTCGTTCGAAAGCGCTTCGATATAGTCGAAGGCTTCCTTCAGGCGGCCTCTGACCTCCGGTTCAAGGTCGGCGGCCAGACTGTCGACATTCATCCGCAAGGACATGATCGGCTGTTTCAGGTCGTGGGAGGCGGTCGCGAGCTGTCTTTGCCGCAGGCTGGCCAGTTCTCGGGCCCGCGAGTAATTGCGCTCGGCGACAAGCAGCTCCTGGCTGCGCCGGGCTTCGGCCTCCAGTGCCGACAATTCCGCCTGAACGGCCTTGGAGTGCTGCCTGCGAAGATTGATGATATGCGCGGTGAGCCCCGTCATAGTCGCGACGAGGAGTACCGAGAAAACGCCCTTCACGGCCGTGGATACCGGGATGATCTCCGCCCGGCTTCCGGCCACCAGCAGGACGACAAGCCCCGCCCCGAGCACAAGTCCGATGATGGCGATCAGGGTGCTGGCCAGATGGATCTCTCCCTGTTTCCTGCGCCAGACACCGCTTGAGATGAACATCGCCACGAACATCAGCACCAGAAGCGCATAGCTGAACAGCGCCGCATAGGGTCCCGGCGAATAGAGCGACACAATGAAACCCGCGACCGCCAGCAGGCTGAGAGCGGACAGCCCCACCGACAATCGTGTCTCCCCGTCCTCGCCCCTCACGGACCGCCCGGAAATCAGGAAACCGGTGCCGGACAGCGCAAACAGCAGAAAGAAACCGATTGCGGATTGAAGGTCCGGCCGGTCGGGATAGAAAAAGCGGAACCAAAGACCGTCGATATAGGCGATCAGGGCAAGGCCGACGGTGAACTGGATGGCATAGAGCATTCCGATGCCGTTCTTCATCGCCAGGTGAAAGCCGAAAAAGAACACCAGGCTGGAAATGCAGAAGGCATAAAACGCCGTATGCGTGATCCCGGATGCAAAGGCCGACGCTTCCAGCTCGGACGGGGTTTCGAGCGCCATCCGGAACGACTGGAACGGACCGAACTTGAAGTTGACCAGCAGGATGACCTGCTCCTGCGGCGCGATCTGGAAAACCGGCGTGCGCAGACGGGTCACCGAATGATCGTCCGCCTGAAAGGGCTCGAAGATGGAATAGTCGATCAGCGCTTCGGTAAATCCGCTTTCCCGGATCAGGTAGACATCGACCTCGCTGACGAGCGGAAGGTCGACAACGAGCACGAATGGATCGGCACCACGGCCATCATCGATCGTGTCGTTGAAGATCTCCACGCCGGCCCACGCCTCCGGCGCGTAGTTCCACTCCAGCATGGTCGTTTGCAGGTCCGGATCGAATGCACCCTCCCGGTACAGCTTCAGGATATCTCCGAGCGACTTCGATGGATCACTGTAATAGCTGAGCTGTTCCCTGAGATCTGCAACACCTTTTCCCGGTGCCAGGAAAACAGGCTCCGCGCGCGCCAGACCCAGGGCAGCAAGCGCAAAAAACAGTGACAAAACAATGCGGAGCGAACTGGTCATTTCCCAAAAGGCATGTCAGGGTTATCCGTGTTTCAAAAAGGATATTGGGCCGTGAACGAACAAAAATACAACGCCATCATCGCGGATGATCATGCAATTGTTCGGGCCGGACTTAAAGATGCTCTTGAAAAACCCGGGTTGATCGAACCGGACGGCATTCGTGTCGTTGCAGAAGCGGGAGACGGGCTCAGCGCCATTGCGGAAGTCCGCAGGCACAGGCCCGCTCTGCTGCTGCTGGACGTGTCCATGCCCATGGCAGGGGGTGTCGAGGTTCTGGTGGAGGCACGGCGCTGGTCAAAAGACACCCGGGTGGTCGTACTCACCGGCATCTCCGCTGTCGGGCTGGTCTCCGACCTTGTGGAAGCCGGTGTCGACGGCCTGTTTTCCAAGGCCTCCGACAACACGGAGTTTTACGAAAAACTGCCGGGAATCCTGCGCGGCCAAAGACACATATCGGAGTACTTTCTGCAGATCCTCCAGGAAACGCCGAAGCCTCCGGTCCTGACCGACCGGGAGCGCCAGACGCTGAACATGATCCTTGCCGGACGGTCGAACAAGGAAATCGCGGAAGGGTTCGGCATCAGCATCAAGACCGTCGACAAGCACCGCACCAGCTTGATGCAGAAGCTGAAGGTCCATTCCGTTCCGCAACTGATCGCCCGGGCTTTGAAGGAAGGGCTGATCGATCCGTCGAAGGAGCTGTGACTTCCTGCCGGAGACTGGGGCATCGACCCCATGGTTCTGCAAGCCGGAAAGCAGGATCATGCGTGTAACAGCCGGACAAAGGACAATCCCCATGCTGCGCACGACCCGAATGAGATTTTCAATTGCAGGGCGCATGGCGCTCATCGCGTTGCTGTTTGCCATTCAGCTGGCGCAGGAGACGCGCGCCGATGAAAGCGGCGGCTTTCGCGACATCCGGGTCGCGCCCGGCGTCGCTGTGGCGGACGACATGATCGATGTGCTCCTGCCCTTTGTTAGGGGCCACCCGGAAAGGGACGAGGGCAATGGCGGCATGCAACTCGGCATCCGCAAACAGGAGGGCGGCTATCTGGTCAACATCGTGCTGACCGGCTACCTTGATGACAGTCTTTATGGCGAACATTATCGCGGCTTCATCATCCCGCGTGCCGATGACCGCTGGGAACTCGCGGCCATGTCCGTGAAACCGCTTTGCGCGCGCGGACAGAATGTTGACGGGTACTGCGGCAGCACACCTGCCAATGAACGCATCCTGGCACCGGACGCGGCACCGGCCGGACCGGCGATGTGCGTGAACATTGCTGCCGACGACACGCTTAACCTGCGCGCCGGTCCCGGCACGCGCCATCGTGTTGTCGGCGCGCTCGCAAGCGGCATCTGCTCGGTCGAACTCTTCGACATCTGCGAGGGCAACTGGTGCCAGGTGAGGTGGGGCCAGGTGTCCGGATGGACAAATACCCGTTATCTTGGTGCTTCCGACTAGTCTATGGTGCCGCGGAGCATTACCTGAACTCAACGTGAGAAGAACGACAGTCTGCCTGATGTCCGAACACGGCGCACAAACGACCGGATACTTTTCTCCAGCTCTTCTGGCCGGAAGCCTTGTGGTGTTTGTTTCCGCATGTATTGCCCTCGCACAGGACGCGCCCAAACCGACTTTCCTGGAAAGCGGCGACAACGATCTTATCCGTTTCCAGATGGGCGGCGAACCAGTTGACACGCTTGCCGGATCGCGCGCGCTATCGGGCAAGGTCAACGCGGCTCCACTCGTAAACACTCCGGCAACGTCACCCACAGCCTTGAGCGAGCAGACTCGTTTCGAATCCCGGCTGAAGGCAACGGCAGACGACGCAGAAGCAGAAGCAACGCAAGTGGCCCGCAAACACGCCGCCGAGACCTTCGGACTGGCCGCGGGAGGGTCTGGCGGGACCGCTGCGGGTGCGCCACCGTCAACGGATGCACAATCGGTGCCGCAGCCCAAGCCAGCCCCCGCACCCGAACGCACCAGGCAGTCAACTGTCGCGGCAGAGACGCCCGCCGCACTCATCGACCGGACCTTTCCGGATGTATCCGGGCTGGCACCTGCCCAGAATCAGGAAGCGGAGATCAGGGCGTATGCCAACGCAATGCGTGCCGCATCCCGGGAAGTTGCCGAGCCGCAGCCGGTCTTGTCGGAAGAAGTCAATGCCCGCCTGGTCACCATATGCCTCAATAATCCGGACGACGCCGTTGGTGCCAAGGCCTTCGACATCCGCCGGGAGGGTCCGCCCCGCTACGTGGCTGATATCGGGGCGTCAGCCTGCGCACGGTTCGAACCGACGCGGCACACGCTCTATCTGTGGAAGACAAACGACATCGGCGCGCTTTCGCTGATCGTCTCCAACCGGCTGGACCTGAACGGCGAGGATGGCACCCAGGTCACACTGGACTGGTTGCGGGATCGGTAACAGCCCGACAAAAAACCGGCGGATCAGGGACCCGCCGGGCAGTGTCATTCACGTCTGCACTCAGCGTTGCGCAACGGCCGCGAGCCGCACCAGGCTCAGAAATTCCGACCGGTAGCCGAACGGGTCGGACCCGCGATTGGCCTGTGCCAGTTTTTCGACATCTTCGAAGGTCCAGTCCTCCAGATAATCGCTGCCTTTGAGCATCTGGCCGAAACCGGCAACAGAGGCGGCAAACAGCGTTTCGGATTCCGGAATGTCCCGCGTATCGGCAGTCACAGGCGTCGTCACCAGCTTGCTTTTTTCAGCCCCTGGAGCCTTGTAGCGCAGTTTCACAAAGGCAAGCTCGCTCTCGAGGGATTGGGAAATCGGTTTTGCCGAAGGCACCTCTTTGCCGTAGCGCCGCTCTGCGAATTTCCGGGCCGGTGATCCGACCGGCGTGACTTCGTAAAGCGCGGTCACACGATGCCCCGCTCCGATGTCGCCCGCATCCACCTTGTCGTTTCTGAAATCCTCCGTGTTCAGGGCACGGGTCTCATAGCCGATCAGCCGGTATTCGCTGACGGTCGCCGGATTGAACTCGACCTGGATCTTCACGTCCTGTGCAATCATCGAGATGGAGCTGACCACCTGATCCACGAGCACTTTGCGGGCCTCCGACAGCGTGTCGATATAGGCGGCAACGCCCTGACCGTTCTGCGCAAGCGCCTGCATCAGTTCGTCATTGTAATTGCCGCGACCGAAGCCGAGAACCGAAAGCGCCGTTCCCTTCTTGCGCTGTTCGGAAATGTAGCGCTTCAGGCTCTGCGTATCGGAAAGCCCGACATTGAAGTCGCCGTCGGTGGCCAGGATGACACGTGTCTGCTCGCCCTCACCGCTCATCTGTTCCGCAAGCGCATAAGCACCTTTGAGCCCTTCATGACCGGCGGTCGACCCGCGGGACGTCAACGCATTGATCTTTTGCAGGATGAGCGACTTGTCGGAGGCTTTCGTCGGTTCCAGCAAAACGCCGGCGCTCCCCGCATAGGTCACGATCGCGACCTCGTCCTGGTCTCTCAGGGACGACAGCAGAAGGCGGAAGGACTGTTGCAGCAGTGGCAGCTTGTTGGCATCCGCCATGGAACCGGATGTATCGATCAGAAAGACCAGGTTCTGCGGCGGAAGATCAGCAAGCGGCACCTTGTAGCCCTGAATACCGATCTGCATCAGTCTGGTATGTTCGTTCCAAGGCGTTACCACGACGGAAACGCTTGTTTGAAAAGGCACGTTCCGGCTCTCGGGGACCGCATAGTCGTAGTTGAAATAGTTGATCAGTTCCTCCACGCGAACGGCGTCCTGTACCGGCAGGCGTCCAGCGTTCAGGCTGGCCCTGACAAACGAATAGGAGGCTGTGTCGACGTCGATGGAAAACGTCGAAACCGGCTCTTCGCCGACCTGCTTCAAGGGGTTGGATTCCGCAGACGGGAACCTTTCCCGATCGGGCTGCTGCACGATGGGCCGGGGCAGGTCCTGCGGCACAAAGCCGATGCGGCTCCGCGCTTCATGCGACACCGCTGACTGTCTGCCGGCAGGCGCGGCTGGCTGCGCCGAATAGGTCTGAACAAGACCCATTTGTTTCCCGCTGGTCGCGGCGGCAGTCTCATCTGCAGCCGGCCGTGTCACCTGTGCCGGCGCGGGGGCCGGAACAACGCTATCATTCAGGAGTGCCCCTGTTTCGGACCGGGAGTGCTCCGGCGGGGTCGCTTCGGTCGTGTTTTGCTCTGTCACGACCGGCTTGGCCTGTTCGGCAAAAAACGACTTCAAGTCAACAGATTGCGTGGCCAGTGCGACGAGAGCCAGCGTGATGATTGACGCCGAGCCAATCAGGACGGCTTTTGGGAAGTGTCGAGTACGTGTCATGGGAGCGGTTCCTCGGGCGGACGAAAATGTGCAGCGTTGAGCGCAGTCCTGCCGCCGGTTGAATGGAGAAAACAGATTTGACGGATGCACCGCCCCCCGGCCCATGAAAACCATGGAATTTGGCGATAGCGGCACAGCAGGTGTGCCGTCTTTCATTGCAATCCGCTTTCCGGCGACCGCCAGGCCCCCGGATGTGCAAGGTGCTTTTGATCAGGCTTTGTCCTGGACTTTCCTTTCCT
This sequence comes from Pseudomonadota bacterium, assembly GCA_039179715.1. Classification (GTDB taxonomy): domain Bacteria; phylum Pseudomonadota; class Alphaproteobacteria; order Rhizobiales; family Stappiaceae; genus Roseibium. Next base: position 9,520 of record JBCDEN010000010.1, on the reverse strand, counting down.
GTGCAGTGTTTCGCCCGCAGGCATTCGTCGAGGGATCGACACGGGAAAGGTGGCTGAAGCCGGTTCCGACCGGTATGGGGTCAACACCCCATATTGCGGAATATCCGCTTACACTGGCCGCCAAGACCTGTTATTTTTGGCGAGTCCGGAAAGTCAGCGACGTCGGGCATGGACCTCGCGGAGTTTTGCCGAAAGACAACAGATTTGGTAAACAATACCTTCCGCGTGTACTTGCCATTACAACGTGCTCTGTAATTGTATTTCTACAAACAGTCGCTACATAAGAGCCGTTGCATTGTTAAATATTCAGGAAGGGGCACATGGCGGATTTCAGCGCGCAAATTGAAAAATCCAAGCAGGAAGTTGCTGCAGCACAGGCGAAGATCAGCGAACTGACTTCAAAGATCGAAACAGCCAGATCCAAGCTCGATTCCGGCGCGGATATTTCAATCGATATCGAGAATGCGACGCTGGACGACGTGCACGCGCATACCGAGCTCATGGGTGCCAATATCGCCGAGCTGATCATGGGTCTCGATGATGTTACCGCAAACTTTTCGAAGGACTTCGACGCCATGCGCTCGAAGACCGGCTGGGAGAGTTTCATCGGCATCTTCTCCAAGGCACGCTCCGACAGCATTCGCCAGGAACGCATGCGCAGCGCCAGCATCGACGACAAGCTGCAGGACCTTATCTCGAAATCCAACGTCATCGAACAACTGCTGCAGGAGCAACTCAACACGCTGAATGACCACAGCAAACGCGTTGAAGGCAATCTCAGCGAAACACTCAGCCAGCGCGAACAGACCGTTGCGGGTCTTGAAAGCATCAAGAAGGACCTTGTGGCGATGGATCCCAAGATCATCGCCCTGGAAAACAAGATCTCAGTTGAAACCGATGCGGCAGCACGCACCAGGCTTGAATCCGAGCTTGCGGAGCTGAATGCCGAGTACAACCGGCTCGCCCAGGAAGAGCAGGTCAAGCTGGCCGAAAGCCAGACGCTCGAGCGGTATATCGAAAAGGGCAAGACCTGGGTCGACAGCCTGCAGAACCAGGCGGCGACCCAGATGGTGCTGATCAACAAGCTGCAGACGGACACCAAGCAGCGTGTCGTGCTCTATGACGCCCTGGTGAAGTCGCTGAAGACGGCGCAACAGCAGGATGTCGCGCACAAGATCAACGAGATCGGTGTCGCCACGGACAAGGAAGCACAGTCCGCGATGGCTGCCATCGGTTCGGCGACGAACCAGCGCATGGCCGACATGATGGAAGCCCACGAAGATCACATGGTTTTCGCGCGCAAGGTACTGGAAGAAAAGGCCAAGTCGGACGAGCGTTTCGCCCGCCGCTTCCAGCAGATTGTCGACAAGCACGACAAGAACGCCTACGGAGCCTGAGGGCTGAACGTTGGATCTGACCCTCGATCACAGAACCCTTGAAGAAGCGCATGAAACACGGCGCTACTTCGCCAAGTTCGAGCGCATCATCTCGCACTTGCAGGGTGTCGCGGACAGCATCGTGTCGGAGGACACGGCGCTGTACACCGAAATCCCGATCCTGAAGGAGTATCTTGACGCTCTTGCCGGCACGTTCACGGCGCTGTCCTACAAGTACCTGCTTGCAGGGCGTGTATCGGACAAGTTGCCCAACCTTCTGAGCATTGACCGCCGGGAGAGCGGCTTTCCGATTTACCAGGAACTCTTGGAGATGGCCAATGACGCCATGCAGGCGGATAACCATCTCAGGTCCCTGCCCGCGATGCGCGATCTCAAGATTGCGATGGTCAATCATATTCTTCGCGAACAGTCCTCGCCCGTCAATCTCCAGTTCGCCGCCGCCGAGCGCCAGTACTACGAGCAACTGACCGGTGCCCCGCTGTTCTGGGCGCGCAACGATCCGCGGATCACATGGACGGGGAACGTCAGTGAAAAGCGCCGGAAATACCGCGTGCACTGGGGCGTCTACGACAGTCAGCAGAACATACCGCTGATTTACGTCATGGATCTGGAGGACACCGGCAGACGTCCGCTGGCAAAGGACGAACGGCGCTGGCCGCGTGTTCAGGGACACTTGACGTCCCAGTCCTCGGCGGGTCTGAAACTTCTGACCATCGCGCGCGGTTTCGACCATGACTTCGACGATCTGCATCCCAAGAGGCTGCGCCGGTTTTATGTCGGGCCGATGTACAGCCACACCTTCACGCAGCAGTCCGGTCCGTTGCGGGACGTGTTGGCGCAGGCGGGCCAGAAACCGGGCGAGGACTGGGCGCTTGCCTGGACCACCGAAACGCTCATCGCCTCCGGCACCGAAACGGAATCCACCGGTTTCTTTTCTTCGGTCGAACGTCAGGTCTACGATCTGGATCCGTTTTCAGCCACTGGCGACGGTGCGCAGGATGCGGCAGGGCATACGAACAGGCAACGCTCGCTGATCCTCCCCCAGCGCCCGTACCAGGTTCTTGAAGAATTGAGCCCGCCGGGTTTCAGTCAGATTCGCAAATATGCCGTCAGCCCGAGCGGCAAGATTCTCAGCTACAAATAGGTTTCCATCGTGACCGTTTCCAACGACCTTATGGAACTGAAGGAAGACAAGATCCTCGAGAAATATGCCGCTGCAGAAGCGCTGATCTCGGGATTCGACCACACGCCGCGGATTGCCGCAAAGCGGGAACCGGATGTCGTCCGGGAACGCTCTGCGGGTCTCGGCACACGGCGGCGCTTCCGTTCGACGACACCCGGCCTTGTGACACGCTCCACAGCTCGGCCCGAAGGTGTGCAACTCGCCGAGCGAGTACTGGAAAGCGACGACGACGCCCTGACGACACCGTTGCAGGCAAGCGTCCTGCGGGCGCTGCGCCGGGCTGTGTCCGTCGCCCAGGTGATGTCCGAACAGTATGGCGAACAGACGGGGCTCTCCGACCTGAAGCGGGCCAATCTTGCCGGAACGCTTGATGCGTCCCACAAGGACCGGTTCCAGCAGTTGCTATCCGCGTCGGCTCTGATTTCGCTGCACGTCTTCGCCAACATGATGGATTTCCTGTTGTCCGGCCTTCAGGCCGACACCGATGCAAGCGAGATCCAGTGCGGAGAAGTCGAGGAAATCCTGCTCGACAACGACCAGCTTGCACTCCACGGCGCGCTTTGGGAACTCGACCAGGAGATCGCCTCTGCCGCGATCGAGACAGACGCGCAGCTCGTCGGGCTGATCATGTCCTATTGCGAGCAACTGATGGAGAAGGTGACGCTCCGCGCCGAAGGCGTGGAGATACTGCAGTCCTTCTCCGAGGCGCGTTACCGGGTGGAAGCCGACAATTTCGAGATTACCGGCTTCACGCCGGCGGCCCGCGCCCGGTCCACCACGCTTGCCATGGCTTTCAAGAAGCCGGAAGAAGTCGTCGGCAATCACATTGCCAAGTATCAGGCGATGAAGCTCGCCAAGATGCTGATGGCCTACGACTTCGACCGCAAGCTCAACCCGTTTGCGGAACTTGGCGGGTTCATCTTTACCTTCATGGGGGACGGCAAACCGGGCACCGGCAAGACCACGCTCATCCAGATGATGGCGGGCTTGATCAATGATTATTGCAACAACGCCGGATATGCGTTCCGCTATCAGAACCTGTCGACGGACAGCATCGACAGCTATCAGGGTAAATCCGCGCAGAACGCAAAAACCTTCATCAGGACTGTGACCGATCCGAATGTCATCGGTTTCGGCACCATCGACGATATCGATCAGCTCGCCGGCAAGCGCGGCGACCGGCAGTCCTCCGCCGGGCAGCTGGAAATCACCGCGGTGCTGATGGAGAGTTTTGCCGGTGCCAACACCGTTGTGCGCGGCAATTGCACCTTCGGCATGTTTTCCAACTATCCGGAAAATGTTGACGACGCGCTGCGCCAGCGTGCAGGGGCGAGGTTCCTCGTCGACGGTCCGCAAACACGCGAGGACTATATCGATATCCTCTACCTGCTGATGGGCAAGAACCATTCCATCCCTGTCGGCAATCATGATCTTTTTGAAGCCCAGGTGATCCAGAAGGCCGTCGCCGCCTCTTACGAAAGCCATGCAAGGCCGAAGGAAGAGGCGCTGATCAGGGTCTATGAGAAGATCAGCGACGGCATCGGCGATCTCGACACGATCGCGAAGATCGGCGCTTATCTGAAAGCGATTCAGGAAGCGGATGAGCGCTTTACCGGACGGGCGATCAAGAACATCACCGATGCTGTCAAGGTCCGGGCGATGGATTTCGAGCTGCCAGATGAGTGGATGGAAAACCCGGATCTGTTCTTGTTCAAGAACTACGAGGCCAAGAAGAACATGATCGCTGATCTGGCGCAGCCGATCACGGTCGACATGGTGATCCAGGAGATCAACCGCTACGCCGACAGTGAATTTCGCTACGCTGACAAGTCGGACGAGATCGCAATCGACAATGCGGTCCGCGACATGCAGCGGATGGAAGAAGCCAAACGGCGTTACATGGAACAGTCACGCACATGATGAGGCTGGTGAAACACGGGCTGATGTACGGCAACCTGGTGGAGGTGACCTCGCCCTCCATGGTCGCCCGGTACAATCGCGCGCTGGAACATCTGACCGGCAAGCGGACGGCCTTGCAGGAATTCCATATCGACATATCGGGCTTTTCACCCGAAATCGGGGATGAACTTGGCGATCCGCTGTATCTCAACCCGAACGGATGCAATCGCCAGTTCATTCTATTGAATGTAGCCCAGAAAACAGCACCGCTGCTCAACGCCCATTTTTCCACATCCCGGTCGATCTTGAGGCGGTTCATCGACGACAATGAAGACCAGCTGTTCGCGCTATCCATTCGCGATGCGGTTGTCGGAGAACTTGTCAATACGGTGTTCTCGATCGGCTCCCCGCTCGATCTGTTCGATATCCGCTCGATCGACGTGGAAGCCGACACCGTTGGCGGGCATGTCGAGGCCGGTGACGACCTCACGGAAAAGATCGACAGGTTCATGAGCGAACCGGACGGCTGGTGGGACGATGTCCTGATCGCCGAGATGGTCGAACTCTCCAAGCACACGGGCGACATCATCCGCACCCCGATTGCGCTTGAACCGCAAAGCTTCGAACAGGGCAACTTCTACACCAGCCACTATGGCGGGCTTTACATTTTCCGCTCCGTCAAACGAACAGCCTGCATCTCGGCCAGAAAGCTCGACATCGTTGCCGACCTGCCGGTCAGGAACGTCCTGACACTCGATGACCGGCGCGATATCGCCTCGTTCCTGTCGCGGAACAAACTGGTGGAACCGATCACCCGTGCGGGCAAGAGACATGCTCAAGGCATCTTGCGGCAGAAGCTCGACTTTCTCGTCATCGACACGGCCGCGAACAAGGGCGAGGATCTCACGGATGTTTCGCGGCGCGACCTGCGTGCCCTGAAACGCAGATATCACAGGGACCTTCCCGAGGCCTATCACGCACTTGAAAGCTATGTCCGTGCGTTGTCGAAAGGCGGCAAGCCGCCGCATCTCAGCTATGACGATCCCGCCTATTTCTACCTGCTGCGCTCTTCCGGCCACCACGACAAGCAACTTGTCAACATGCTGCTGGCACAACTGACACCCCTCGACTTCCGTCAGCTCTTTATCTGTCACAAGGATGCGTTCTACGCGCACTACCAGAGCTGGAGCGATGCGAAAAAAACCTATGCCGCACAGTTCCTTGCACAGGAATATGTTGTCGACAAGGTAGGAACGCGAACCGAATTGTTCGGGCCGGAACCGGGTATGGAAGAGGACGCCGATCCGTCGGATTTCGGCTTCGGCAAGGGCATGGGTCCCTGGGGCGCCATTCCAAGGTATCGAGACGACGACGATGATGATGATGATGATGATGATGATGATGATGATGATGATGATGATGATGATGATGACGACGAGGACGACGACGACTGATGAAATACATTAAATGGATCGTCGGCATTCCCCTGGTTCTGGTCGTCGTATTGTTCGCGCATTACACGCTTCCGGGCCGCGATGTCGTGCGCATTGTCGGAACGGACGTCAAACGCATGGACATCGGCTCGTCCTCGCTCTTCTGGGCCGCGCCGGATGCGGGAACAAACCCGAACTGGACCCGCGACGTCCGCTTCATCAATGCCGTATGGCCCAACGGAGAGCCCAGGGTCTACCGCAATGAGGACACCGAGTGGCGCTGGCCGCCCTACCTGAAGTTCAACAGCTCCAACGTCACGGCTCAGGCGCAGGATCTTGCGAAGAAGGACGGGGAAGTGTGGGTTGCGGTCACCCATTACGGCTGGCGCATCCAACTGTTCACGATCTTTCCGAACATCATCAGCATTCAGGAAGTGTCGGGGCCGAACGCCTTCCTGATACCCTGGTTCAACATCATCTTCTTTCTGGTTCTGGCAGCGATCGCCTACATGATCTTCCGCGTGGTCCAGGCCTTCAAGCGCAGGCGTATCGACCCGGTTGTCGAGAACATCGACGGGTTCATGGATGATGTCGGCGAAAACGCGGAACAGGCGCGTGCCCGGGCGGAAAAACACGCCACCGCCGCGACATCAGGCTTCCGCCGCTGGCTTAAACGCTGGTTCGGCTAACCACTATTCGTGCTGTCGGCCGAGCGCACATTTTCGCTGGCACGATTCACTGCTGTCGGGTCTGGAAAACACTGTCCAACACATGCTGCTGAAAAAGCAGCTTAATTCCGTTCGAAGCAAAGCCGGGATGACAAACGGCTGGAAGAGCCCGTCATTGCAGACAAGTGCAGCGCCAGCTGCGCGCCGATCCGGAAACCAGATTTATTTCGCGCCGGAGGCGCGGCTTAGTCTGGGTGTATCGGCAAGAGTTTTCGCTTCGCTTGCCCCAGACGTCCGGGCCCAGATCAGCGTTCGCCATCGCCTCACTTGTCTGGAATGACAGTGAGGGAACGTCACGCCCGACGAAGTCGGTCCACCTGGGCTCATTCCGACGACGAGCCAATGACCGGGGGATCAACTCGCTTGATCCATGTCGGGTTTAACCGGAATGCGGCGCGCCCAATCAGAGCACCTGACCCGAACACGACACCGTTTCACGCGGGCAACCGGCGCGCATTCACCGCGCCGCGCCAATGTGACTTGACCAATTCGAAGGAAAGTTTCACTGTTAATAAAAAATTTTACACGCGGAAAGTTTCAGGCGCGCCGATGATGTAATAGGCAGCAACCTGGAACCGGATATCTAGGGCGGAGTGTCAGGGCGGATATATGACGGAACGCAAAATCAGGAATATGGAAGAATTTGCTTCCGTCAGCGGCATTTCAAGACCGACCGTTTCGAAGTATTTCAACGACCCGGAGAGCGTACGGCAATCAACAAGGGACCGCATCGAGCAGGCGCTTGAGCGCTACGACTTCCGCCCCAACATATTCGCAATTAACCAGAATCGGCGTTTGACCAAGAATGTCGGCATTGTCGTGCCCTATCTTGCCGACCCGTTCTTTGCCGAGATTGCGCGAAACATCGAGCACCGCTGCCTGGACGCCGGCTACTGGCCGATCCTGTTCAGCGCGCACGGCCAGCAGGCGCTGGAAAACGACATCCTGAACAGCCTGCGATCCCTGAAACCGGCCGGCGTGCTGCTGGCACCCCTGGGCCGCGCGTCCGACCGCGGTGCCATTGAAAAGTTCTGCAAGGATGTTCCGACCGTCCTGTTCGACAGTAATCTGGATGGCATTGGCGAGGCGTTTGTCGGATCGGACAATTTCAGCTTTGTCTCCCAGACTGTGGAATATCTGACGCGTTCGGGCGAGCCGCCGTGCTTTTTCGAGATGAAAACACCGGCGAACCCGAACGCCAACAAGCGCCGGATTGCTTACATCGAGGTCATGGAAAGACTGGGGCTTGAACCCCATGTTGTCCGGGTTGACGGCGAAGGCTGGGCGTTCGAGGAAATCGGACATGAGGGCGCCATGCGCATTCTTGAGGTGAACGGTTTCCCGACCGATACAGTTCTGTGCAGCAACGACCGGCTGGCAATCGGGCTCTTGTCGGCCTGCTACGAAAAGGGGCTCCGGGTCGGCCGCGGCGAAGGCTGCGCGCTGCGTGTCGCCTCGCATGACGACCACCCGTTTTCCCGCTTCACCTGCCCTTCTTTGACCACGGCCGCACACGATTATGACTCCGTCGCAAACAATGCCTTCAGCACTTTGATGGACCTGATCGAGGCTGGCGGGACATTCAGCGATCGCCAGGAAACCCTTTTCGCGGCACGACTTATTCTACGCGCGTCTGCCTAAAATTTTACGCGCGCAAATTTTTTCTTGACGCCAGCCAATTTATCGCTCAGGCTCTCTTCAACATCCAAGCCAGGGAGGACATAGGATGTCGTTGAAGAACGCATTACGTGCGGTCACCGCACTCACTTTGATTACCGCCACCAGCGCCTTTGCAGACACGATCACCATCGCCACTGTGAACAATGGCGACATGATCCGCATGCAGGGTCTGGCGGACGACTTCACCAAGAAAACCGGGCATGAGGTCGAGTGGGTCACACTCGAAGAGAACGTGTTGCGCCAACGCGTCACACAGGACGTTGCCGCCAAGGGCGGTCAGTTCGACATCATGACAATCGGCATGTACGAGACACCGATCTGGGCCGCCAACGAATGGCTCGTGTCGCTGGCCGATCTGCCGGCGAGCTACGATGCCGATGACATCCTGCCGGCCATGCGCGCCGGCCTGAGCCATGACGGCACGCTGTATGCAGCTCCGTTCTACGGCGAATCATCGATGATCATGTATCGCACGGACCTGATGGAAAAAGCTGGTCTGACGATGCCGGATGCGCCGACCTGGAGCGATGTTGAAGCCGCTGCCAAGGCCATGACCGACAAGGACAACGAGATCTATGGCGTGTGCCTGCGTGGCAAGGCAGGCTGGGGCGAGAACATGGCGTTCATCACCACCGTTGCCAACTCGTTCGGCGCGCGCTGGTTCGATGAAAACTGGAAGCCCCAGCTCGACACGCCGGAGTGGAAAGCCGCTGTCACCTTCTACAATGACCTTTTGAACAACTATGGGCCTCCGGGCGCATCGACCAACGGCTTCAATGAAAACCTTGCGCTGTTCCAGCAGGGCAAATGCGGCATGTGGATCGATGCAACGGTCGCGGCATCCTTTGTGACCAACCCCAACGACTCCACGGTTGCCGACAGTGTCGGTTTCGCGCTGGCGCCGAACAAGGAAGGCGTCGACAAGCGTGCAAACTGGCTCTGGGCGTGGGCGCTCGCAATTCCGGCCGGTACCCAGAAGGAAGCTGCTGCCAAGCAGTTCATCGAATGGGCAACCTCCAAGGAGTACATCGAACTGGTGGCTTCCAAGGAAGGCTGGGCAAACGTGCCTCCGGGCGCACGGACCTCGCTCTACGAAAATCCGGAGTACCAGAAGGTTCCGTTTGCCGCGATGACGCTGGAAAGCATCAACGCCGCCAATCCTGACAGCCCGACCGTTCAGCCGGTTCCCTATGTCGGCAT
>JBCDEN010000261.1:0-6109 GCA_039179715.1 Pseudomonadota bacterium | reverse complement strand
TTTTCCGCGCACCAGAACTGGGGACGCCAGTGGCGTTCGCCCGAACCGAAAACCGAATATGACGTCGTGATCGTCGGTGCCGGTGGCCATGGTCTGGCCACAGCCTACTATCTCGCCAAGGAACACGGCGTGCGCAACGTCGCGGTTGTCGAAAAGGGCTGGCTGGGTGGCGGTAACACCGGCCGGAACACCACCATCGTGCGCTCGAATTACCTGTGGGAAGAAAGCGCGGCCCTCTACAATCACGCCATCGGCTTGTGGCAGGGACTGTCGCAGGAACTCAACTACAACGTCATGTATTCAGCGCGTGGCGTGATGATGCTGGCCCACACGGTTCACGACGTTCAGGTCGCTCAGCGCCACATCCACGCAAACAGGCTCGCAGGCGTGCAGAACGAGTGGTTGTCGCCTGAAGGGGCCAAGGAGTATTGTCCGCCCCTCAATATCTCGAAAAACATCCGTTATCCGGTAATGGGTGCAGCGCTGCAGCGCGTCGGCGGGACGGCGCGCCACGATGCCGTCGCCTGGGGCTATGCCCGCGGTGCGGATGACATGGGTGTCGACATCATCCAGAATTGCGCCGTCTCGGGCATTCGCCGCGCCGCGGACGGTGCCGTCGAGGGTGTCGAAACCTCAAAGGGTTTCATCAAGGCCAAAAAGGTCGGCGTCGTCGCAGCAGGTCATACCTCAACAGTCATGGATATGGCCGGCGTGCGCATGCCGCTGGAGTCCTATCCGCTTCAGGCTCTCGTGTCTGAACCGGTGAAGCCTGCCTTTCCGTGTGTTGTCATGTCCAACACGATCCACGCCTATATTTCCCAGTCCGACAAGGGCGAACTTGTGATCGGCGCCGGCACGGACCAGTTCATTTCCTATTCGCAGACCGGCGGGATTCACATTTCCAATCATACGATCGACGCCATCTGCGAACTCTTTCCGCATTTCAGGCGCATGCGCATGCTGCGAAACTGGGGCGGCATCGTCGATGTGACACCGGACCGGTCGCCGATCCTGTCCAAGACGCCGGTCCAGGGGCTTTACGTGAATTGCGGCTGGGGCACCGGCGGTTTTAAGGCAACGCCAGGATCCGGGCACGTCTTTGCGCACACGATTGCGAAAGACGAACCGCACCCGATCAACGCACCGTTTACAATCGACCGGTTCCGCACCGGGCGCCTTATCGACGAAGCGGCCGCAGCCGCCGTGGCTCACTGAGGGGAGATTTCATCAGATGTTGCTGGTTTACTGCCCCTATTGCGGCGTCGAGAGACCGGAGACGGAGTTCTCCTGTGGCGGCCAGGCCCATATCGCACGCCCGGCCGATCCGTCGGCGGCGACCGAAGACGACTGGGTCAACTTCCTTTACATGCGAGACAATACCAAGGGTGTTTACGTCGAACGCTGGCGCCATACCCACGGATGCGGGCGTTTCTTCAACGCGGTGCGCAACACGGTCACCGACGACTTTCTCAGTTTCTACAAGGCGGGCGAACCGATGCCCGATCTTGAAAAGCTTGCCAAGGAGGCCGGCAAATGAGCCAGCCATTCCGTACCGAAAAAGGCGGCCGGATCGACAGGGCCGGACAAATCAGTTTCACCTTCGATGGTGAACAGATGCAGGGTCATGAAGGCGACACGCTTGCCTCCGCCCTGCTTGCCAACGGCGTCCACCTGGTCGGCAGATCTTTCAAGTATCACCGCCCGCGGGGGATCGTCACCGCCGGTTCGGAAGAACCGAATGCTCTGGTCGGCATTTACCGGCATGGTGACCAGACACCAAACCTGCGCGCAACCCAGGTTGAGCTCTACCAGGGCCTTGAAGCGATCTCCCAGAACCGGTTTCCATCGCTCGGTTTCGACGTCGGTGCGATCAACGACCGCCTGTCGATGTTCTTTCCCGCCGGGTTCTACTACAAGACCTTCATGTGGCCGAAATCCTTCTGGGACAGGGTCTACGAACCGGTCATCCGGGCAGCAGCCGGGCTTGGCAAGCCACCGAAGAACCCCGATCAGGACTTTTACGGCAACCAGTATGCCCATTGCGACGTGCTGATTGCAGGCGCAGGACCCACAGGTCTTGCCGCTGCCCTTGCGGCGGCTGAAACCGGGGCGAGTGTGATCCTGTGCGACGAACAGGCGGAATTCGGCGGCTCGCTGCTGACCGAAACAAATGCCACGATCGATGGCAAGGCTCCCGCCGACTGGGTTGGCGAAACGATCACCAAACTCGCGGCAATGGACAATGTCCGCCTGTTCTCCAGAACCACCGCCTTCGGCTATTTCGCGCATAATTACATCGCGCTTGCCGAACGCGTGACGGAGCACCTCTCTAAACCCGATCCCAAGCTCCCGCGGGAAAGGCTGTGGCAGGTCAGGGCGAAGGAGGTCGTGATTGCGTCAGGTGCCATCGAACGGCCAATGGTGTTTCCGGAAAACGACCGTCCGGGCGTTCTGCTTGCCGAGGCGGGGCGCACCTATCTGAACCGCTACGGGGTCAAGGTCGGCCACAAGGTGGTCATCGCCACCGCATGCGACACTGCCTGGCAGGCCGCTTTCGATCTCGCCGACCACGGGGTCGAGATCGCCGCGATCGTGGATCTTCGTGAAACCCCGCCCGAGAGCCTCGTGTCAATCGCTGCGGCGCGGAACATCCGCGTCGAGGCCGGATGCGTTGTGACCGGCACGCTCGGCCGCAAGCGCGTCAAGGCTGCGCTCCTGGGAAAACTGATGACATCCGGTCAGGTCGCCTCGGGCGGTCAGGTCGAGTGCGATGCGCTGCTGATGTCGGGCGGCTGGACGCCGACCGTCAGCCTCTATTCGCAGTCCCGCGGCAAGGTCGTCTGGGACGGCGACAAGGGCGCTTATGTTCCGGGCAAATCCGTTCAGAAAGAACGCTCCGTCGGCGGAGCGAAAGGGCTTTACGGATTGCAGGCAACGCTTGAGGACGGATATGCCGCAGGTGAAGAGGCCGCAAAGGCTGCGACCGGCAAGACCGCGAAGGTCGTCTACGCCGCTGCCAGCGGCGGCGAACCGGGCGAAGGCGGCACGCTCGGGGCCCTGCCCCATGACCGCAACGCCTCCAAGGTCAAGGCATTCGTCGACTACCAGAACGACGTCACCGCCAAGGACGTCAAACTGGCCGTTCGCGAAGGCATGCATTCGATCGAACACATCAAGCGCTACACGACCACGGGCATGGCAACCGATCAGGGCCGCCTTTCCAACATGAATGCGTTGCAGATTGCCTCCGGCGCGCTGGAACGTCCGATGACGGATGTCGGCCTGACCACGTTCCGCCTGCCCTATACGCCAACGACCTTCGGCATCTTCGCAGGCGTTGCCCGCGGCGATTTCTTCGATCCCGTGCGCAAGACCCCGTCCCATGACTGGGTTGTCGAAAACGGCGGCGTTTTTGAAGATGTCGGTCAGTGGAAACGCACCTGGTATTTTCCAAAGCCCGGAGAAGACATGCATGCCGCTGTCGCGCGCGAATGCAAGACGGTCCGCGAAAGCGTCGGACTGTTCGACGCCTCGACCCTCGGCAAGATTGAGGTCGTGGGGCCGGACGCTGCGGAATTCCTGGAACGCATGTATACAAACCCATGGAAAAAGCTCGCGCCCGGACGCTGCCGCTACGGTCTTTTGCTGAATGACGCAGGGTTCATTACAGATGACGGTGTTATCGGACGGCTTGCCGATGACCGCTTCCATGTCACCACCACGACAGGTGGCGCGCCGAGCGTTTTTGCGACCATGGAAGACTATCTGCAGACCGAATGGCCGGATCTGGATGTCTGGATCACGTCGACCACCGAACAATATGCTGTTGCGGCGGTTCAGGGACCGAAGGCGCGCGACGTTATCGCTCCGTTCATCGACGGCGTTGATCTTTCCAACGAAGCCTTTCTGCATATGAGCGTCCGGGAGGCGACTTTCTGCGGCGTTCCGTGCCGCCTTTTCAGGATTTCCTTCACCGGTGAACTCGGTTTCGAGATCAACGTGCCGCGCCGCCACGGCAAGATGATGTGGGAGACGCTCGCCAAGGAAATCGAGAAGCATGACGGCATCACATACGGCACGGAAACCATGCATGTCCTGCGCGCCGAAAAAGGCTACATCATTGTCGGCCAGGATACGGACGGAACCGTAACCCCTCAGGACGCCGGCATGACCTGGGCCATCGGCAAGAAGAAATTCGACTTTGTCGGCAAACGCGGGCTGGAGCGTCCCGATCTGACTGCGGAAAACCGCAAGCAGTTCGTCGGGCTCCTCACCAAGGACCCGAAGGTGAAGCTTGAGGAAGGCGCGCAGATAACAACCGCGGAAAATCCGGCAACGGGAACGCCTGCGGAAGGACACGTCACGTCCTCCTATTTCAGTCCTGCACTTGACCGGACAATCGCCCTGGCGGTCGTCAAGAACGGTCATAGCCTGGAAGGCAAAACGCTTTATGTTCCCATGCCGGATGGCAGCATTCCGGTCGAGGTGACCGGACCGGTGTTCTATGACAAGGAAGGAGCACGGATCAATGTCTGACGTTCTGGCCAACGATCTGATCACGCCCGACGCCGGGGCAGACCCGCTCCTGAGCCTCGGCGATGTTTCGATCCTCAAGGCAGCGCCCGTGACACGGCTCTCATTACGGGCGCGTCCGGCTGTGCTGGATGATACCGGCAGCGCTTTCGGTGCTGCACTCCCGACCAAACCGCTTGCATGTGAGGTGGCTCCAAAACGCGCTGCACTCTGGATGGGGCCGGACGAGTGGACGCTCATGGCTCCGGAAGAGGATTTTGGCACCTTGTTCGAGGCGATCGAGAGTAAGCTACAGGACCAGCCGCACGCATTGGTCGATATTTCGGAGCGATCGGAAGCGATTATCGTAAGCGGCGAAAAAGCAACCTGGTTGCTGAATACCGGCATTTTCATCGACTTTTCACTCGATGCATTCCCGGTCGGAACCGTCACGCGTACGATCTTTCACAAGTCGCCGGTCATGGTGTGGCGGACAGGTGCGGACACATTTGTCGTGGAAGCGTGGGTGTCTTTCATGGACTACGTTTCCGGGTTGCTTGTCCAGAGCGCTGGAGAACTGGACGCGGCCTGACGCATCCGCGCTGAAAGCAGCGCCCCTGTGACCGGGTTCACAGGGGCATTTTCGATCTCACTTGCTGACGCTACGTGCGAATCCAGGACGCCGTGTTTCCAAGACCATTGTTTTCTCGAAGCCTTTACTTGCAAACGCGCATCAAATCCCGCAACTCTCTCCCGCATGCTCAAGATCGGTTCCTACAACATTCAAAAGGCAATCGGCGTCGACGCCCGTCGCCGTCCGGAGCGGACGTTGAAGGTTATCCGGGAACTTGATTGCGACGTTCTGGCTCTGCAGGAAGCCGACAAACGTTTCGGTCCACGCGAAAGCACGCTGGACAGGCACACGATCCTTTCAGAAACCGGCTACCGGCCCGTGCCCTTTTCGGAAAACGGCAAGAGCCTGGGTTGGCACGGCAACGCGATCCTTGTCCGCGACACAATCGGGATCGTTGAATATCGCAAGCTGAACCTGCCGACCCTAGAGCCGCGCGGCGCGGTCGCGGTGGACCTCGACATAGGCGGCGAAAAGATCCGGGTCGCGGCCATGCATCTCAGCCTGGTGGGGCACTTCCGGAAGAAACAGATCAGCTCGCTGATGCACCAGTTGCACGAAAACCTCGATTACCTGCCGACGGTTCTGATCGGGGACCTGAATGAATGGCGCGAGGGGTCGCGCAGCCTGAAACTCTTCGAAGGACGCTACGAAGTCACCACACCGGGCAAAAGTTTCCCGAGCCCGCTTCCGGTCGGCAGTCTCGACCGCATCATAACCAGTCCGGAATTCACGGTGAAAAAGGCAGGTGTCCACAAATCGAAGACTGCGCGCGTGGCCTCGGACCACCTGCCCGTCTGGGCGCATCTTTCACTGGAAGCCTCCGGTCATCTGTCGGTCGCTGCCAAAAAACGTTCTGAGTAAGTTTCTCAGGCGATTTCCGCCCGATGGTGGCGGAGGAACCGCTTCAGGCTGTTCTCGTTCGCCTGGTTCACGGCTTCGGAAAACGGCAGCCAAAGACAGTGC
>JBCDEN010000580.1:0-3223 GCA_039179715.1 Pseudomonadota bacterium | reverse complement strand
CCGGCAAGCGTGCCAGCACCATGTGAACGATGTTGTCGGTCAGATCGTGGTCGCCATAGGTGATGTAGATCTTCTGGCCGAAGATCCTGTAACTGCCGTCGCCGCTCCGCTCCGCCTTGGCACGGAGGGCATTGAGATCCGACCCGGCCTGCGGTTCGGTCAGGTTCATGGTCCCCATCCATTCACCAGACACCAGCTTGTCCAGATAGGCCGCCTTCAGGTCTTCGGAGGCATGTTTTTCCATTGCCTCGACCGCGCCGATTGTCAGTGTCGGTCCGATGGCAAAGGCCATCGAGCCGGAATTCCACATTTCCATTGCGGCCGCAGACAGCATTTGCGGCAACCCCTGACCACCCGATTCAACATCGGCCGACAGGCCGTTCCAGCCGCCCTCGATCCAGGCGTGGTAAGCCTCGCGCCACCCGGGAGGCGTGCTGACTGCGCCGTCTTTCAAGGGTGTACCGTGCTTGTCGGCAACCGCGTTCAAGGGCGCGATCTCTTCGGCCGCGAACCTGCCGGCCTCGTTGACGATCGCGTCAACGAGATCGTCCCCTAGCTCGGCATGCCGTGTGGTGTTCTGCAGGTCGCGAAGGCCGCACACGTTCTTCAGTGTGAAAGCGATCTCATCGACGGGTGCGCGATACATTCAGGTCCTCCCCAGAACCACTCAGCCCTTATTAACGCCGGCCATTCTGTGTTTTCTTCGTTCGGCGCTTGACGGATGCAGTGCTTGTCCGCAAAAGGCGCATGAAACATCTCGGGACTGGACAATAGACCAGTTGACGTTAACGTCAACCCATGCCGCTACGGCAGGTCGCCCACATTCCACACACTGGATCTCGCGAACGGGCAAGTGAAACTGAATGCAGCTGTGGACCGTCAATTTGGAGAACGCCGACTGGCAGACCGCGCCGGAGGCAGCCGATGTCTGCGCTGCCCTGAGCGCGGGTGCGCTTGTTGCCGTTCCGACAGAGACTGTCTACGGGCTCGCTGCGGATGCGACAAACGGCAGGGCGTGCGCGCGGATTTTCGAGGCCAAGGGCCGTCCGCAATTCAACCCGCTGATTTCACACGTTCCAAGCCTTGGCGACGCGCGTCTTCACGGCCATTTCGACAGCCTTGCCCTGCAACTGGCAAACGCTTTCTGGCCCGGTCCGCTGACACTCGTTGTGCCCAAGAAGGCGACGTCACCAATCTCCGACATGGCGACGGCCGGGCTCGAGACCGTGGCCCTGCGTGTGCCCGACGGACCGGTCATGCGGTATCTTGCCGAAAGAACCGGCACGCCCCTGGCAGCCCCCAGCGCCAACCTCTCGGGCAAGATCAGTCCGACCCGCGCTCAGGACGTCATCGACGATCTCGGGCAAGCCCTGAGCTTCACCGTAGATGCGGGTGCGTGCGATGTCGGCATTGAATCGACCATTGTCGGGGTCGTGGACGGGACGCCAAGGCTGCTGCGTCCCGGCGGCATTTCGCGCGAGGACATCGAGGCGGTTCTGGGGACAAGCCTGCTGGCCGTTTCGCCCGACATGCGCCCCGATGCTCCTGCCGCTCCGGGGATGCTCGCCTCCCACTATGCCCCGAACGCATCGATGATCCTGAATGCACAGGAAGCCACGCAGGCCGATGCCCTGCTTTCGTTCGGACCGGACCGGATCCCGGGTGCGGATCGCGCCCGTGCGGAATTCAACCTCAGTCCGGCAGGTGATCTGGCGGAGGCGGCGGCCAATCTGTTTTTGGGCATGCGCACGCTCGACGAGAACTGTGCCGCTACCATCCGAGTTCAGTTTATCCCCAGTTTTGGGCTCGGCGAGGCGATCAACGACCGTTTGCAGCGGGCTGCCGCACCGCGCCCATGATATCGATAACCTAAAGCGGCTGCAGCCGATTGCGCTTCCGTTCCCGAACGGAGTGTGATGCAATTTTCGGCTGCATCAAAAAAAGGCATATATTTCAGCGTTTCCCGGCGAAAATCAGCGCATGAAGTCGAAGCCGGAAGTGTAGAAGTCAAGGCCGGACGCGATCAAGCTTCCAATATAACAGATAAACAACAATCAAGTTTACAACTTCAATACACGCAATAAATGAAACCTGGATTTTGCTCGTGTATTTTACGATTTGCCGACTTATCAACACCGACCTTTGGCGCATTACGCTAAAAAACTCGCATTCCCTTACGAGAATCACGTAACCTTGTTCACATATAATTGAGATGCAGCGGACCTCCCCTCGGGCATTGCGGTGCTCGCACCTTCGAACAGGCCGGCAAACCAGCCGGCCTTTTTTTTGGCCACCGGCCAGTGTCCCGGCCGCCTTGCCCCATGCGACCTATCATCAATTGACAGCGTCGATTGAGACCTTTCTGATGGAAGGCGATCAATCGAAAAACAAAACTTTCCGGAAACGTCTCCTTGTCTACGCTCCTCCTGCACCATCCCTGCTATCTCGATCACCTTACCCCGCTCGGGCACCCGGAAAGGCCCGACCGCGTCAGGGCGATTGACAGGATATTGGAACACGAGAAGTTTCAATCGGTTGAGCGCGATACCGCGCCCATGGGCACGGTCGAGGATATCGCGCGTGCGCATCCGATGGGGTATGTCGATCAATTGCATCGCCTCGCACCGGACGAGGGCGTCGCGCGTGTCGATGCGGACACGACCATGTCTCCCGGCACCTGGGAAGCGGCACTCAGAGGCGTCGGCGGTGCGTGCCGCGCGGTTGACGAGGTCCTTGCGAAAAAGGTCAGCAACGCGTTTTCCGCATCGCGCCCACCCGGGCACCATGCGGAAAAGGAACGGGCCATGGGCTTCTGTTTCTTCAACAATGTCGCGATCGCGGCCAGATATGCGCAGGAGAAGCACGGGATCGGCCGCGTTGCCATCGTCGATTTCGACGTGCATCACGGCAACGGCACGCAGGACATTTTCTGGGACGACGGCAGCGTCATGTACTGTTCGACACACCAGATGCCGCTCTACCCCGGATCGGGCGCTGCATCGGAAACGGGCGAGAAGAACACGATCGTAAATGTTCCGCTTGCACCTGGTGAAGACGGACTGGCGTTCAAGGAGGCCCTTGAGGTGGCGGTGCTGCCGCGCCTCGACGATTTCGAGCCCGAACTGGTGATTATCTCGGCCGGGTTTGATGCCCACGCCCGTGATCCGCTCGGCGGCCTCAACCTTGTTGAATCGGATTTCGCCTGGGCGACACGTGTTCTCAT
>JBCDEN010000103.1:0-8911 GCA_039179715.1 Pseudomonadota bacterium | reverse complement strand
TTTCCGCTGCCGTTTAAACCGGCAAATTCTTGTAGGCTCCAGGATCAGGCCAACTCAGCTGTCCCTGCATGAGGTCAGCGGTTGCCTGTTCCGACAAAGAGCCGGCTGCGTCCAGCATATAGCGGGCAAGACGCATCTGCGCCATTGGCTCGGGGTTGTCGGGAAACAGGTTACGGCCGAGTGCCGCGGCAAGGTCTTCTGCGTCCGCGTTGTCGAGTGCCGGAATATAGACATCCGCCCTGCCGTAGAAGGCTTCCCCCATCACCTTGACCTTCTTGGGAACGCGCGTGTCGCTCACCCCCATTTCGCGGAGCGAGGCGTCCATGTCCTGGAAAAACAGATCGAAAACGGCCTGCGCAAACTCCGAAACCTTTGCGCCCTCGCCCCGCATCCGCCGGAAGTAAAGCACTGCATGCAGAACGATAAGATCAAATCTGCCGTCGACCGTATCGGGTACCATAAAGTCTGTGTAAAATGCGGGCTGCCGCGCTTGAGCCACGATTTCACAATAGACCTTGTGTTCAGCTTCTTTGGACCGGCGGCGAAACAGGCCGAATACCATGACCGTCTCCATTCAACTCGGGTGTTGCCTTGTGCCCTATCCCACGATAGTGAGTTTGCCAAGCAACGAAATACAATAGTGGCCGTTGAGGCCTGGCGAAACGGGACTTCTTAGATGAACTTCAAGGCGAGCGCCCTGATCCTTCCGCTTCTGGCGACATTGCCCCTCGGCGGGTGCTTCACATCCACCTACACACATGGCCACGTTGTGACGACGTCCATGCTGAACCAGGTGCAGGTGGGCTCCAGCCGCGAGCAGGTCGAATTGGTTCTAGGCTCGCCGTCGACGACTTCAAGCCTGAGCGGGGACGCCTATTACTATATTTCGCAGAAAACAGCGACCACGGCTTTCCTTGCGCCCGACATTGTCGAGCAGCGCGTCGTCGCGATCTACTTTGACGAAGACGGGTTTGCTCAGGACATCGGCAACTACACGCTCGAAGATGGCAAGATCGTCGATATCGTGACACGCAAGACACGTACCGGCGGTGCGGACTACGGCTTCCTGACGCAGATCCTGCGCGGTGCGTCAAATCCGAGCCTTGGGCTGTAACGCGAGCGAAGCGACCTGGATTTTCAACGCGGGTTGCCTTTTGCGCAATGCATCGGGCTGTTGTATCCCGGCAACCGCTCTTACTGATCCGGGCAGCAGGAGCCCGCGGCCGGCCTGACGGCGCGCGGCGGCTTTGGAGGTTTTGCACCCAAAGGCGGCGATGTCCGCGCCTGGCAGCCCTGCCCTGAAACGGCATGACACACAACGCAACACCGACCTTGTGAAGGCTACCCCTTTCGGAGTAAACCGCGTGTGTTCAAAAGAACAAAACACAGGGGCGGGAATTTATTTCATGAGAGTTGCGAACAGGAAAAGAATACTGGTCACCGGTGGTGCCGGTTTCCTCGGTTCGCATCTTTGCGAGCGCCTTCTGAGCGAAGGTGCCGATGTCCTGTGCATCGACAATCTGTATAGCGGCACCAAGGACAACATTTCCCACCTGCTCGCAAATCCCCATTTCGAGTTTCAACGGCACGATGTAACGTTTCCGATCTACCTGGAAGTGGATGAAATCTACAATCTCGCCTGCCCGGCCTCGCCGGTGCATTATCAGCGGGATCCGGTCCAGACGACCAAAACGAGCGTGCACGGCTCGATCAACATGCTTGGCCTCGCCAAACGCACGCGGGCACGCATTTTCCAGGCCTCCACGAGCGAGGTTTATGGCGACCCGGAGGTTCACCCGCAGACCGAGGAATACTGGGGCCGCGTCAATCCGATCGGCGTCCGCTCCTGTTACGATGAGGGCAAGCGCTGCGCTGAAACGCTTTTCTTCGACTACAACCGCCAGCATGGACTTGAGATCAAGGTCGCGCGGATCTTCAATACCTACGGGCCCAGGATGCACCCCAATGACGGGCGGGTGGTCAGCAACTTCATTGTGCAGGCGCTCCAGGGCGAGGACATCACGATTTACGGCGACGGTCTTCAAACGCGCAGTTTCTGCTATGTCGATGACCTTATTGAAGGGTTCGTCCGGCTGATGGCGTCGCCCGTTGACCTGACCGGTCCGATCAATATCGGCAATCCCTCAGAATTCACGATTCGCGAACTCGCCGAAACCGTGCTGGAGCTTGTCGGCGGCGCTTCGAAACTCATTTACCGTCCGCTTCCCCACGACGATCCGAAACAACGGCAGCCGGATATCTCGCTGGCGAAGTCGGAGCTTGACTGGGCTCCTGGAATTCCCCTCAAAGAGGGTCTGAAGAAGACCATCGCCTATTTCAGGGAACTGTGAGCCGTGATGATCCCGACCGACGCCCGCATCATTATCGTTACCCCGGTCTACGAGGACTACCAGGCCAGCAGCCGCCTGTTCCAGGAGTTGCAGGCCGAACTCGGCAACAGCGTCTATATCGTCGCCGTCGATGACGGCTCGGTGAAACAGCCGCTGGATACATCCGGAATGGATCTGGCAAGCGCCAGAGGAACTGTCTTGAAACTGCGGCGCAATGTCGGCCACCAGAAAGCGATTGCAATCGGTCTCGGA
Source organism: Pseudomonadota bacterium (assembly GCA_039179715.1). Taxonomy (GTDB): domain Bacteria; phylum Pseudomonadota; class Alphaproteobacteria; order Rhizobiales; family Stappiaceae; genus Roseibium. Next base: position 6,308 of record JBCDEN010000103.1, on the reverse strand, counting down.
TATGTTTCAACCCATATCGGCGACAACCAGCTGGTGGTTGTCATGGATTCCGACGGAGAGGACCTGCCCTCCTCCATCCCGAAACTGCTGAGCGAACTGCAAAGCGACGACGTGGACGTTGTTGTCGCCCGGCGCAAAAGCCGTTTTGAAACAATGAGATTCAAGACGTTCTACAAGGTCTACAAGCGCCTGTTCCGTATCATCACCGGCAGAACGATCAGTTTCGGCAATTTCATGGCGATGAAGCCGACCGGCGCGAAGCGCCTGGCGGCCATGCCGGAACTCTCGATCCATGTGGCATCGGCCGTTCTGGCGTCGAAACTCAGGATCGCGACCTGCCCCCAGGATCGCGGGCCACGCTATGCCGGCCAGTCGAAAATGAACTTCGTCAGCCTGGCGCTTCACGGGTTCAAGGGCATGATGGTCTTTGCCGAAGATGTTCTCGTGCGCGTCGGCATCGCCTCGGCGATTGTCGCGGCGTTGTGCGTCGTCTTCGGATCGACTGCCGTGATCCTCAAGACAATCGGCTATTCCACTCCTGGCTGGGCATCCGTCGTCCTCGGAATCATGATCCTCATGTTTCTGCAAACCGGTGTTCTCGCGCTCATGACCCTCATGCTGACCGGCGTCGTCAGAAGCGGCACGGTTACATCGGAGCTCGACTATCAGGATTTCATCGATGAGATCCTGGTCAGCAAGCAGAACGCAATCCAGACCAAGATCGTTTCCTGAAGTCCGAACAAAATGACGCGGCGGGCCCTTTCAGAGCCCGCCGCACTTTCATTTATTCACGAAACTGGCGTTTCCGTCAGTGCGCCAGGATCGCCAGCAGCAGCAGGGCCATAATGTTGGTGATCTTGATCATCGGGTTCACGGCAGGACCTGCAGTATCCTTGTACGGATCGCCAACCGTGTCGCCCGTGACCGAGGCCTTGTGCGCCTCTCCACCCTTTTGGTGCGTCACGCCATCCTTGTCGGTGAAGCCATCCTCGAAGGACTTCTTGGCGTTGTCCCAGGCACCGCCGCCTGCCGTCATCGAGATGGCCACGAACAGGCCTGTCACGATTACGCCGAGCAGCATGGCCCCGAGCGCCGCGAAGGCGTCCGCCGGTGTCGCGACCGCGCGAACGACGTAGAACACGACAATCGGCGAGAGAACCGGCAACAGCGAGGGAATGATCATTTCCCGGATCGCCGCCTTGGTGAGCATGTCGACGGCGCGCCCGTAGTCCGGACGTTCCGTACCTTCCATGATGCCCGGCTTCTCCTTGAACTGGCGGCGGACTTCCTCCACCACAGCGCCGGCAGCGCGGCCGACGGCCGTCATGGAGATGCCGCCGAAGAGATAGGGCAGCAATCCGCCGAACAGCAATCCGGCCACCACATAGGGATTGGACAGCGTGAACAATGTGTCCACGTCGATCCCCGCGAAGATCGAGCCTTCTTCAGCGGTGCTGGAGAAGTATTTCAGATCCTCGGTATAGGCGGCGAACAGCACGAGCGCACCAAGACCTGCCGAGCCGATGGCATAGCCCTTGGTGACAGCCTTGGTTGTGTTGCCGACCGCGTCGAGCGCATCGGTGGTGGTACGGACCTCGGCTGGAAGATCAGCCATTTCCGCAATACCGCCGGCATTGTCCGTGACCGGTCCGAACGCATCGAGCGCGACGACCATGCCTGCGAGCGCGAGCATCGTGGTCACCGCGATCGCGATGCCGAACAAACCGGCGAAGCTGTATGTGACCAGGATACCGGCGATGATGATGATCGCCGGCAGTGCCGTTGCTTCAAGCGAAACGGCAAGGCCCTGGATCACGTTGGTGCCGTGACCGGTGACCGAGGCCTGGGCGATCGACTTCACCGGGCGGTATTCCGTACCGGTGTAGTATTCCGTGACCCAGATGATCAGCCCCGTCACAATCAGTCCCACAATACCGCACACGAACAGGTCGAAACCGGTGAAGGTCGTTCCGCCTGAGGTGGTGTATTCGGTGCCCGATCCCAGCCAGCCGAAGACAATCACGGCCAAGGCAACAGCCGACAGAACGGACGTTGCGATAAAGCCCTTGTAGAGAGCACCCATGATCGAGTTGTTTTCGCCGAGCTTGACGAAGAAGGTTCCGATGATCGAGGTCACGACGCAGCTTGCACCGATCAGAAGCGGCAGCAGCATCAGGTCGTGAGCGTGTTCGCCGGTGAAGAAGATCGACGCAAGAACCATGGTCGCAACAACGGTCACGGCATAGGTCTCGAACAAATCGGCCGCCATGCCGGCACAGTCACCAACATTGTCGCCGACATTGTCGGCGATTGTGGCCGGGTTCCGCGGGTCATCCTCGGGAATACCGGCCTCAACCTTGCCGACGAGGTCACCGCCAACGTCAGCACCCTTGGTAAAGATACCGCCGCCGAGACGCGCGAAGATCGAAATCAGGGAGGCACCGAAGCCCAATGAGACCAGTGCGTCGATAACGGTGCGATCCGTTGCCTCGTAGCCCATCGCGCCTGTCAGGATGAAGTAATAGACGGCAACACCCAGGAGGGCGAGGCCCGCAACCAAAAGGCCGGTAACAGCACCGGCCTTGAAAGCAATCTCCAGACCGGCACCAAGGCTCTGGCTGGCGGCCTGGGCGGTGCGCACATTGGCGCGAACGGACACCATCATGCCGATATAGCCGGCAGCTCCTGAAAGGACGGCCCCGATGGCAAAACCGATTGCCGCGGGTCCGGACAGCAGTATCCACGCGAGCACGAAAACGACGGCGCCGACAATGGCGATGGTTGTGTACTGCCTGTTGAGATAGGCACTGGCACCTTCCTGAATCGCCCCGGCGATTTCCTGCATGCGGGCATTCCCCGCATCAGCCGCCATGACGGACTGGATTGCCCATGCGCCATACGCAATGGACAAGAGGCCACAAACAACAATGATGACAAGCTCGATCATACTTCCTCCCAGAACTGCGGCGGATGCTTTTTATCGTTGTTTTGGCCGCCAAACTGCGCCTGACACAGATTCCTCAGCGTGAGGCGCGCACAAGATAGCAACTAAGCAGAGCGTTTCGTCAAGCTCTCACATCGTTTAATTCCACTCTTCCGTTGGGACAAGATTTGCTGCAGTGCGGTATTTTTTCTGCACTGACGAAAGAGATTCTGAAAGTACTTTAAGCGGTTGTAACTGCTTTTCTTTCGGCCTGAACCAGCCAAACCAGCAATCCGATACACAGCACAACGAACGGAAAGACCAGTACATTGACCGTTCCCCAACCGAATGCGTTGAGAAGCGCGCCGGAAGAAAATGAAGCTGCGGCGACAAAACCGAAAACCAGAAAATCGTTGACGGCCTGCACCATGTTGCGTTCCTCGGGCCTGTAGGTGTCGGTCAGCATGGCGGTGGCGCCGATGAATCCGAAATTCCAGCCGAGCCCGAGCAGCACCAGCGCGGTCCAGAAATGTGCCAGTTCAATTCCCATCAGCGCAACGATCGAACAGCCTGCCAGAAGCGCCAGGCCGATCGAAACAATGCGTTCCTTGCCGAATCGCGCAATAAGGCTGCCGGTGAAGAAACTGGGACCGAACATCGCCAGTACGTGCCACTGGATACCAAGCGCGGCATCGGTTTCCGAAAGTCCGCAGGCGATCATGGCAAGCGGCGTTGCGGTCATGACCATGCTCATCAGGGCATAGGAACAAATGCCGCAGGCCGCCGCGACGATTAACCGGGGCTGCGTCATGATCGTCCGCAGAGGACGGCCGCCCGATTGTGCCCGGTTTTGAACCGGCGGCTTCGGAATCTTGATGAAGACAAGAAGAAAGAGCGACGTGAGCGCCAGCCCGGCCTGCGCGAGATAGGTTCCCGCGAACATGATCGGCGCGAACATGTCCTTTGTCGCGATCACGGTCTGGGGGCCGACAACGCCGGCCAGCACCCCTCCGGCCAGGACCCACGAAATCGCCTTCGGCTTGAAGGCATCGCTCGCCGTGTCTGCGGCAGCAAAACGGTATTGCTGCACGAAGGCGCCTGCGAACCCGCCCAGCGAACAGGCCAGCGAAAACAGCAGGAACTGGTCGCGAAACACCGCGAACGAGGCCAGCAGGCCGGAGATTATCCCGAGGATTGCCGCACCGGTGAAACCGGCCCTTCGGCCGAACCTGCGCATGAGCATTCCGGCCGGAATGGTGCCGAATGCCGTCCCCAGAACCATTGCGGACACGGGAAGCGTTGCAAGGGACTTGTCCTGATCGAGCATCATGTAACCCACCAGCGGCCCCGTCGCGATCACGATCGAAGCCGAGGCCCCGCCAAGAGCCTGCGCGAGCGCCAGCAAAACGGCATTGCGTTTTGCCAGGTGGTCGTCAACAAAGTGTTCCGGCAGTGCGGTTGTCATGCTTCAGATCTCGGGATTTGCCGGTGACGGCGTGCATCGAATGAGGACAAACGGGTAACACGGTCCGTCGTTCAGGTAAAATTCAGTCTGGCGACGCGTGGCAGCATGGCTGGGCAGCGCTCAGAAATGGGTGAAACCGCCCTGGCCTTGCAAGTGGACTGGCGTTCCGTTTTCCAGGCAGGTTACCTTTCCCCTGCCTTCAGCGACAGTCCCGATTGCCGTGACCGGGCAACCGGCCGCTGCGGCGTCTGCTTGAAAGGCCTTTGCATCTGCTGCGGAGACGGCGGTCAGGATTTCGTAGTCGTCGCCGCCGTTCAGGCACGCGGCAAAGGTATCGAAGGACATCGCCCGAAGCCGCATCATGGCCGGTGAGACAGGAACGTGTGTCAATTCGATCCCGATATCCACACCGGATGCAGCCGCCATGTGGGCGCTGTCCGCGAAAAGTCCGTCCGAAATGTCCATGGAAGCCGATGCGTATTCGGTCAAGAGACCGGCCAGGGCAAGACGCGGTCTGGGCAGGAGATACCTGTCGAGAAGATGTTGAGTGTCACTGTCCGCAAGACTGTTTTCCGTGGAAAACCTCTTGTCGAGACGTATTTTGAGACCGGCGGCCGCGTCGCCGATCGTTCCGCTGACGAAGAGGACATCGCCCGGTTTCGCACCTGAGCGCCGGACCGTCCTGCCCGACGCGACCTGTCCTATCGCGGTGATCGAAACCTGCAAGCCGTTGCCGGAGCGTATGGTGTCGCCGCCAAGCAGTCGGACATCGAAGGCGGACTGATCGGCCGCAAGCCCGGCGCAGAACCGCTCAAGCCAGGCTGTCGTCCAGTCGGACGGCAAGGAGAGGCCAAGCAGGTAGCCCCGTGGCCGGGCGCCTTTGGCAGCAAGGTCAGACAGGTTGACCCTGAGCGCCTTGGCCGCGATCGCTTCAGGCGCATCGTCCTTGAAGAAATGTATGTCAGCTGCAAGCACGTCCTTCGTCAGGACCAGATCGTAACCGGGCTGGGGCGTGAAAACGGCGGCATCATCGCTCAATCCCAGACTGCCTGGATCGGATGCCAGCGGGGCGAAGAAGTCTCTGATCAGTTCGAATTCGCCGGGGCGGTCCGTGGACATCTCAGGACGCGCCGTCCGCCTTGCCGCTGTCCAGTTCCGCGTTGCGCAATTCATGCGCCAGACGGTCCAGCACGCCGTTCACGAGACCGGGTTCATCGTCCTCGAAAAACGCTTTCGCAACGTCGATATACTCGGAAATGATGACCTTGGCCGGAACGTCCTTGCGGCGCAGCAGCTCGTAGGAGCCCGAGCGGAGGATCGCGCGCAAAAGGCTGTCGATCCGTTTCAGCGGCCAGCCTTCGGTCAACGCCGTGTGGATGTAAGGATCAAGAAATTTCTGATCCTCGACGACCCCGGCGACAATCTGTTTGAACCATTGTTCATCGGCATCGCGATACTGCGCACCGTCGATCTCCTTGCCGAGACGAAACGCCGTAAACTCACTGACAACACTCGTAAGTGGCGCACCGCCCACGTCCATCTGATAAAGGGCCTGGACGGCGGCAAGCCGCGCGACGCCGCGCTTGTTGGCCGGACGCACAGTCTTGGCGGATCGTTCCGGGTCGGCCTTTCCGGTCATTCTTCTTAAACTCCAAGGCGTTGGCGCAACGCGATCATGTCGAGGACTGCGCGTGCCGCAGCACCGCCCTTGTTCTTTTCCCCGGCCTTCGCGCGTGCCCAGGCCTGCTCATCGTTCTCAACGGTCAATATAGCGTTCCCGACAGCAAGATCCGCGTCCACGATCAGGTCCATGATGACCCTGTTGGATTCGTTCGCGACGATGTCGTAGTGGGTTGTCTCCCCCCGGATGACCACACCAAGCAGAACGAAACCATCGTAGAGCACGCCTTCACTTTCCAT
>JBCDEN010000158.1:0-7597 GCA_039179715.1 Pseudomonadota bacterium | reverse complement strand
CTCATCGCCATGGCCGACCAGGACGCCGATCTCGTCTACAACATGACCAAGGCGATGGTCGATCTTTATGGCGAATTCGAAGGCAAGGCACCCGGCATCAACGGCTGGTCGATCGACAAGCAGGACACGCAATGGGTCGCCCCCTATCACGAAGGCGCCATCCGGTACTTCAAGGAAATCGGCAAGTGGAGCGATGAGGCCCAGGCCCATAACGATCGCCTGATCGCCCGTCAGGCCGCGCTCGCCGATGCGTGGAAGAGCATGGACGGCGTATCCGATGCGGACTGGGATGCGACTTGGTCACAAAAGCGCAAGGCCGCGCTTGAATCCGGCGGCTTCGACGTCGTTTTCTGATTTCGGATCGAGAACGGGGACAGGATCCCCGGCGCGTGGCGCGGTGACCGCGCCACGCATTTTGGTCGCAGTGCCGAAGGGACTGCATCTGCCGCCTGCTTTCTGGGATTGAAGCATGTCGAACGAGCCGATCGCCGAGCGGGCGGCGCCTGCTGCCGGCGGGCCGCGTGTCCGCACTCCGGCCGGATTCTTCCGGGCCCTGTTCGCGTTCGGATCGCTGGTGGCGATCTTCCTGTCGATCCATCAGCTGTTCAACATCCAGCTGTTTGGCATTGTGCTTCTCGAAGGCCGTTACCTGTTTCTCCTTGCGGCCATTTTCCTGAGCCTGACCTTCCTGATCTTTCCGATCGGCAGCGTCGCCCGTTCCGCCGTGCCGCCCTGGTATGACCTCTTGCTTGCGGCGCTCGCCCTCGGCGTCGGCCTGTATTTTGCGTCGATCGCTGAAATCAGTCTGGAAGAAGGCTGGGAATATGCAGCGCCTGAAACCGCGCAATGGATGGCCTTTGCCTATTGGCTCCTGATCCTGGAGGGGACACGGCGCGCCGGCGGGTTTGTCATCTTCCTGATCGTCTTCGTCTTTTCGCTCTACCCGACCTTTGCCGGCCTGATGCCGGGGCCGATATCCGGCTTTCAGCAGCCGTTCTGGGATACGATTCCGTTCCACATCCTGTCCTCGGAAAGTTCCTTCGGCATTCCGATGCGGGCATTCGGCAATCTGGTCATCGGTTTCATCATTTTCGGTGCGGCCCTGCAGCAGACCGGCGGCGGCGCTTTCTTCAACAATCTGGCGCTCGGTCTTGTCGGCAGCCTGCGCGGCGGCGCCGCCAAGGTGGCGATCTTTGCCAGCGGTTTCATGGGCTCGATGTCGGGCAGTGTGATCTCAAACGTGCTGACCACGGGTGCCGTTTCGATCCCGGCCATGCGCTCGACCGGATTTCCGCCGCGTTATGCGGCCGGCACCGAGGCCTGCGCCTCCACCGGCGGGGTGCTGATGCCGCCCGTCATGGGCGCCACGGCCTTCATCATGGCGTCGTTTCTCGGCCGGCCCTATTTCGAGATTGCGGTCGCCGCCGCCGTCCCTTCGATTCTGTATTATTTCGGCCTGTTCGTTCAGATCGATGCCTATGCCGCACGGGGCGGTCTGAAAGGCATGGCGCGTGAGGATCTGCCAAGCCTTGGCGAAACCATGCGCAAGGGCTGGTATTACCTGTTTGTCTTTGCGTTGCTGATCGTCCTGATGATGGTGATGCGGCAGGAAACATGGGCGCCGTTTTTTGCCACCGGCCTGCTCCTGATCATCAATCAGTTCTCTCCGTCCCACCGGCTCGACTGGAAAGGGGCGGTCAACCTCGTGGTGGCGGTCGGCCGGGGCTTGTGTGAACTGGTGGCCGTCCTCCTCGGCATCGGCCTGATCGTCGGCGCGTTTTCCGCGACCGGGCTTGCCGGAACGCTCGTCAACGACCTCGTCTTTCTGGCGGGCGGATCGGTGTTCATGCTCCTGATCATGGGGGCGATAACCAGTTTTGTCTTCGGCATGGGCATGACGGTGACCGCCTGTTACATCTTCCTCGCCGTCGTGTTGGCACCGGCGCTGGTCAAGGCCGGTCTCAACGAACTCGCCGTGCACCTGTTCATTCTCTACTGGGGCATGGTCAGCTACATCACGCCCCCGGTCGCGCTCGGTGCCTTCGCCGCGGCAACGCTCGCCCGCACCAACGCGCTCGCCGCCGGCCTGGAAGCGATGCGCCTCGGCAGCGTGATCTATGTCATTCCGTTTTTCTTCGTTCTCAATCCGGCGCTGATCGGCGCGGGCGAACCCCTGGAAGTGGCGGTCACGCTGGCAACGGCCCTGTTCGGCGTGTGGTTCATCGGCAGCGGCATGCAGGGCTATGTCGCCGGCTTCGGCCCGATCGTACGCGGTGTAAAGGGGCTGATCCCGCGCATCCTACTGGTCCTTGCCGGCCTCGCCTTCGCCGCCCCGGACGGCGTCATCGCCGGCCGCAGTCATTTGGAAATCTCGTTGATAGGCGGTCTGTGTGCCTTGCCGGTGCTGATCTACCTGAAAGTCACCCGGCCGCGCGCGGAAGCTGCTTGACGATGCCTGCTTTCCGACCGGGTGGCCTGAAGCGGGCCGCACGCCGTTTTCTATCCGACCAAATCGCCTCTTCGAGCCCAACCTGGGCATGCGGTCGCAATCGGCAGTTGCGCAACTTGCGGCGGCGGCAGGCCCCGGGTGCCAAGTGACCAGAAGGGAGCCTCGCAAGGGGCAGAAACGCGCGAAAACCCTCCGAACCTATTGGCGGCCAAACGCTCATCTTCTCACGACAACAAGGCCCGAGACCACGATTATGACAATCCCCAAAAGCGCAGCGACATTTGGCAGTTCCGAAAAGAAAAGCAGGCCCCAGAGGAACGCAAACGCGATGTACATGAAATCCAAGGTCGCAATCGTTGTAGGCCGTCCGAACTGGTAGGCCACGGCAGCGCCGATGCTGCCGATCGCAAAGCTGACAGCCATAATCAGGATCGCCGCCCAGTCCTCAAAGGTCATAGGCGTCCATCGTCCGGCGACATAATCCATGTAGTCGGACCCAGGCGAATCGGTCTGAGGCAAAAGGCCGAAGCATGTCCCAAGCAATCCGACCGCCAACAGGACGAGATTAAGATTGAGGCTGATGACAAGCGGAGGGACGTCCTGACACTTTGCATTCGTAACAAGGTTGGCGAGCGCGGCAAGCATGGCGGCCACCAGAGGCAGGAGGGCAAAAGCGTTGAAGGTGCTCGATGCCGGCTGGACAATAAGAAGAACGCCCGAAAAGCCGAGCCCAACCGCAATCCAAGCTTTCAACGGTACGCGATGCCCGAAGATGACGGCCGCAAACATCGTCACAAACAGGGGCATTGTATAGTTTGTCGCCGCAACGGCTGACAGGGCGACTTTTGGCAATGCCAGGTAATAGAGGATCGCCTGCGCTGCCATCAACAGACTGCGGATCGAAACCCAAAATAGCGGCCGCCGAAGTCTTTCGCTTCGGGAGCGCTGTAGCGCTAGTGCCGCGACGAGGAGGGGCGCAACACAGAGCGATCTCAGGGTGAAAATTTGCCACAACGAAAAGCCGTCACTGAAGAGCTTGACCAGTGCATCGCTGAAAGAAAGTGTCGCAACGGTGATCAGGATCGCAGCAACAGCGAGGCTTTCGCGCCTGGGCTCAGTGCTGCCAAACATTGCGCTCATGAACAAAAACACCCTGAAAGGACCAGACGCTGAGTTGATGGCTCAGTGGGCCGGCCACGCCAACGCCGCCGAGAATGTCAGTTGAGATCGTGCATTTTCTAATTCCCTCTTGTTGGATCTCGCTGCGCCTGACTCTTGATCCAGGCTAACTTGACTGGATCCAGCGTCACTCTTCGTCAGCAGAGTCGCAACTTCAAATCGGAAAGAACCACCCCGTTCCTTACCGAGCGAAATTGCTTAGAGCTTCTAAGGTTTGATTTTTCTCCCCTCAGGATGATCTCGTCGTCGATAAAAGAGAAACCACAGCGAACAAAACGGGAATCGGTAAAGAACTCAATTGTAACTCGATGTAAGCTCAGTCGACTCTATTTGGTTACACCCTGAACAAAGGCGCACAAAGACCTGCTGAGCCTTGGCGAGACGGTGCGCAGGGGGTGGTATTACCTGTTCGTCTTTGCGCTGCTGATCCTGGGGGCGATCACCAGTTTTGTCTTCGGCATGGGTATGACGGCGACCGATAGTTGCATCTTCCTCGCCGTCGTGCCGGCACCGGCGTTTGTCAAGGCGCGGCTCAACGAACTCGCCGTGCACCTGTGCATCCTCTACCGGGGCATGGTGAGCTACATCACGCCGCCGGTCGCGCTCGGTGCCTTCGCCGCGGCAGCGCTTACCCGCATCAACGCGCTTGCCGCCGGCCGCGAGCCGAAGCTGCTTGATGAAGTCGGCCTTCGGTGCGGTCCGGCCGAGCGGCGCCGGAAATCCTTTCTTCCGCATGGCATGTCAGCTCATGCCTGAACCGACACTGTCTCTCTCAACCATTGAGCGAAGCACTTGGCTGCGGAATTCATGTGCGCACTCGTATGCAGGGTATAGCAGCCAACAAGCACGGCCGGCGCATCGGGTAGCGCACACAAACGGTTCGCCGCCAGATCATCTCGAATTATGAATTCGGGCGCCAACACCATGCCCAATCCCGAGATGGCGGCTCTCAGGGCAACATCATCAAGATCAAAATGACCGCCGAACTGGAGCTCGAGCTCTGGCGTTTCGGTCTCCTGTAACCAGGCCTTCCAGTCCCAGTTGCTGCGTGTGCACTGAAGCGCCGGGATACACGAAAGATCCGACCGGTCGTCAACACGGGACAGCAGGCTTGGGGAGAGGTACGGCCGGCAACGATCCTCGATCAGAACCTCGGCATCCGGTTTTGCCTCGGTGATCGGGAAGTAGGCCAAGACGATATCGGCGTGTGTGTTTTGTTTCAGCCCGATCCCGTCATGCGTTTCAATTCTCACCGCAATATCCGGCCAGCGCTTTTTGAATTCGCTCAGGAGCGGAATCAGCCACCGGGTTGCCAGCGTGGTCGGAACCTGGACCGTGATCTCCCGCCCATCTCCCAAGACGCCTTGGATCGCGTGATTGATGACATCAAGACCGGACCGGGCTTGCCGTAAAAAAGCAGCGCCGGTGTCCGTCAGGTGGATCGCGTTGTTGCTTCGCTTGAAAAGCTGCGCGCCCAACGAGGCTTCAAGATTCTTGATCTGACGGCTCACTGCACCGGGAGTTACGGCAAGGTGATCGGCGGCAAGCTTGAAACTGCCGTGTTCCGCTGCAGCAACAAAAACGCGGATTGCGTTCAGGGAAATCTGATCGGGTTTCTGCATGAAAAAAAATCAATCAGAATGAGTATTTCTCGTTTGTTTTCGCACACGTGAACAGACTTACCTGCACTATCTGACAAGCGAGACGTTTCGGTGCAACCCTCCCAGAACGACGTGTCCGCGATTTTATGGGTCTTGTTGAGCACGTTCCTGTGGACCGTGATTTTCGCGGCTGGAAAACTCGCCGATGGCGCCGTCGGATCCTTCCAATTGACGTTTCTGCGGTATTGCGGTGCGCTGATCGCTTTAATCGCTTTGCTGCCGAGCCAGGGCGGTATCAGGGCGCACGGAAGCAAACAGCCTTGGTCGCATCTGGCCCGTGCGGTCTGTGGTTGTGGCGCGGCCGTTGCGATCACCTGGGCGTCCGCGAACATGCCGCTCATCGACGCCACGGCTATCGGGATGCTCTATGGTGTGCTGGCAACCCTGCTGGGAACCCTGGTCCTCAAGGAGAGCGTGGGCCGTACGCGATGGTTCGCCATTGTTGTCGCACTACTGGGCGTTACGGCGGTCATGGCCAGCAAGGGGGCTTTCAGCACTGGTTTTGTCATCGTGCCGGCGATCGTGGCGTTCGCAAGCGCGGTGTTTTTTGCGGCAGAAGGACTTCTCATCGCCGTGCTGGGACGGTCAGAACGCGCGTTCACGGTCATGCTCTACGTGACCGTGTTCGGCCTCCTGCTGATGCTCCTGCCGGCCGTTCTGGAATGGCGCAGCATCAGTCTTGGCACCGGGTTAGCGTGCTTACTGTCAGGGCCGTTGGGACTTGTCGCTCAGTATTGCACCATCCGAGGCTATCGGTCGGCGCCTCTCTCGATCGTCGCGCCCGTGGACTATGCGTGGCTGCCATTCTCGGCCCTGTTGGGCGTTGTCGTTTTTGATGAAATACCGAGTGCAGGCACGGGACTTGGCTGTATGGCCATCGTTCTCGGTGGCGTGCTCCTGGCGTGTTCTGGTGGTCGCAAACCGGAAACAGCCAATGCCAGCAGGTCTGCAGACTCGTAGTTTCAGATCTAAAAAATCGTTTCTTTCTTGCGGAACAAAAATTCTGCCGCCGTAAAAGTCTAAATTTTTTTGGATACAGGTTGGATCTTTTAAAAATATACTGCGAATACAATGATTAAGCTGAAAAGTCTTTGATTTCATTCCTAGTAGTATCGATCGACTCTCTTTTGTCACACCGGGAATAAAACGCACTCACTAGCGTTTCACACAGCATGACGGTCGTGTGAACTGTGTTGTGCGTCACTTTGTTTCACCGTTTGCATGACCATCTTCGTCTTAACCAAGCGATTGATGAGGATCGAACGATGAAACAGACACTGAAAACGACCGTTGCGGCGTTGGGGTTGGGTCTTGCTTCCGTCTTCCTCGCTGGCGCAAGCCATGCCGAACCCGCGGCGACGCGGGCAGACGCCCAGATGGCGAAAGTCGCGCCCGCTGAAACGAAGGCCAGCCGGCACAACGTATCGGCCACGGATCGCGCGGCGATCGCCGATATCGTGGAGAGCCACGTCTGGGCCCTGTCCAACAAGCGCTCCGCACTTCTGCCGGATCAGGTTTCGCAGCGCTTCCAGCGCCGCTTCCGGGATCCCAAGGCCCTGATGGCCTACCTGGTCAAGACCCATGCACCGGTCGCACAGGCCAGCGAATACCGCCTCGGCGAACTGAAATTCGTCGGCAAGACGCCGGTCCAGACCGGTTTCCTGACCGACCGCAAGAACCAGATGTGGAAAGTCGCCTATGTGATGATGCGCGACGGCAAGGGCAAGTGGCGGATTTCCTCCGGCTTTATTGCCCAGGTTCCGGGCTTCCTGACCTGACCGGAGCGTCCCGCATCGACCCATGAACAAAAGCCAAGACCCATTCCTCCCCAACCCGTTGCCAGGACCGGTTTCCCGCTGATCAAAGGGCTTAAGCCCAAGGTCAGCGGGGAGCCGGTTCGGCGTTTCGGGGGAGTGTTTATAGAGCGTTCGGCACACGTCCTTCGTCATCGTCTTTCGCTTTGCGTACCGTCATTCGCTCACGCACCGTTCCGTTCCGTAGACGCAGATATCAAACCCCCACGCCGTCATCCGCCGGCTTGACCGGCGGATCCAGGGTGCCGGGCGCCGGGCATCGAGCCGCTGGGTCACCCGGTCAAGCCGGGTGAAGACGGAGCGTGAGGTGGGTGGGGAAGCCGGTCCGGCACGCGCAATCCTTGAAGAGTGAGCATCACCCGCTCCCCATCCGTCATCCGACGGCTCGACCGGCGGATCCAGGGTGCCGGGCGCCGGACATCGAGCCGCTGGGTCACCCGGTCAAGCCGGGTGAAGACGGAGCGTGAGGTGGGTGGGGAAGCCGGTCCGGCACG
>JBCDEN010000626.1:0-2991 GCA_039179715.1 Pseudomonadota bacterium | reverse complement strand
CCGCAACGATATCGATGCGACGGCGAATTCGTCCGCCTGGCTGTTCCTGACCTTTTCGCTAATGGCAGTTCTGGCCTGGGTCGCCAGCCGTTCGCTGATTGCAAAGCTGAAGGAGGCAGGCAAATAGCCTTTCACTCAGGTGCCTCGCATCCGTTTGCGCGTGCCTATGCCGCTGCCGCTGCTGACTGCGATCAGGTGCCTGGAACCCTGCGTCCCTTGCGCATGACGGGACCGCCGCTGACATGTTTTGGACGTTCGCTGACAGGGGCGCCTGAAGAAACCGGGCGTTCCGCGTAGCGGCCGAGGGCGCGGTGGCGGTCATACATGACGATCGCGCCGGCCATGGCGACGTTCACGCAGAACTTGGTCGGAATACGGACCACGTGATCGCAGCGCTCCAGCATTTCAGGGGAAAGGGACCCCCGCTCCGGTCCGAGCACATAGGCCGCCTGGAGCGGGTGGCCGAAACTCGGCAGGTCAATGGCATCGTCGGTGAGTTCAATGCCGACAAGCTGGCAGCCGCGCGGCAGGTCCATCGTGTCGACGCTGTCCCAGGTGAACACCGGCAGGTGTCCCGGGCTCTTGGAGGTATCGGACGGCGGTGCTGCACGGATTTTCTGGTCCGCATCCACCGTGAAGAAAAAGTTGGCGCCGAAGGCATGGGCCGATCTCATCAGCGTGCCCAGGTTCATGCGTTTTGAAAGACCTTCCGCTCCAATTGCAAAGTAGCCACGCATCGATTCGTCCAATTCATTCGTTTCCGAGCCTCATACCGGAAAGCGGGTTGGTTTTGAACCGCCCGGTTATCCGGAATGCCTATAGGTCGTCTGGCCAGGACTTGTTAACGTTGCAGCGGCGTAAAGCCGTATCCGCCTTTATTGTTCAGAGGTTCTCTTGAAAGCCTGTCTTTGCAAATCATTCGGTCCGGCCTCCAGCCTTGTGATCGAGCATATCGCCGAGCCGGCCGCCGGTCCTAGCGAAGTCGTCGTCAAGGTGGAGGCGTGCGCGCTCAACTTTTTCGACACGCTGATCATCAGGGGCAAATACCAGTTCAAGCCGGAGTTCCCGTTCTCGCCTAGCGCGGAATTTGCAGGTTTTGTCGATTCGGTCGGAACCGGCGTCACCAATGTCGCCGTCGGCGACCGGGTCATGGGATACATGAAATGGGGTGCGGCGCGCGAGAAGGTGCTGGTGCGCGCAGAAGACGTGATCCCGGTTCCAGATGGCGTTTCCTTCGACATTGCCGCGGGCCTGGCGGTGACCTACGGCACGACGCTTCATGCCTACAAGGACCGTGCGGACCTCCAGCCGGGCGAGACCGTGGCCGTGCTCGGTGCGTCCGGCGGGGTCGGTCAGGCGGCCGTTGAAATTGCATCCGTCATGGGAGCACAGGTCATCGCCTGTGCGTCGTCGGAAGACAAGCTTGCCTTCGCCCGGTCACTCGGAGCGGATCTGACCATCGACTACTCCAAGGAACCGCTGAAGGAACGGCTCAAGGACCTCACCGGCGGCCGTGGAGCCGACGTGGTCTACGACCCGGTCGGCGGGGCGCATTCCGAACAAGCGCTCAGGGCGACCGCTTGGGAAGGCCGGTTCCTGGTAATCGGCTTTGCGGCCGGGGACATTCCGAAGATACCGCTCAACATCGTCATGCTGAAAGGCGTCGACGTGCTCGGCGTCTTCTGGGGGGCTGCGGTGGAGCGCAACCCGTGCCGCCACCGGGCGAACATGACGCGCCTTTTGGACTGGGTGCAGGAAGGGCGTTTGAAACCCCATATTCATGGCGTTTATCCGCTGGAGGAGATCGCGGTGGCGCTGGACGAAATCGCCGCGCGCAAGGTGCGGGGCAAGGTGATCCTGCAGCCTTGACCGGGCCCGGCAAACCACAAGAGAAGGAGGCGACGTTGCCATGACCACGGTTCCGACGGACCTGCCAACCGGGGCCGCAGGGCCGGATCTGAAGGCGGGCGCCGCGTGGATGCGCGGCCGGATCATGCCGATCGGCGAGGCGTCGATCCCGCTCAATGACTGGGGCCTGATCCATTCAGACATTACCTATGATGTCGTGCCCGTCTGGGATGGCGCGTTCTTCCGGCTCGAGCTTTATGTCGAGCGGTTCTTCCGGTCGATGGCAAGCCTCCGCCTTGACCCGGGTTTGAGCGAAACGGACATCAGAACCGTCTTGCAGCAGCTTGTCGCCGCCACCGGTCTGCGGCGCGCCTATGTCGCGATGGTGACATCGCGCGGGGTCAATGCGGTCCCCGGTTCGCGCGATCCAAGGGACTGCAGGAACCACTTCTTCGCCTGGTGCGTGCCCTATATTCACGTGATCCGGCCGGATATCGCGCAATCGGGTGCATCGGTTCACGTCGCTAGAACCGTGACACGCATCCCCTCGTCCAGTGTCGATGCAAGAGTGAAGAACTATCATTGGGGGGACTTCACGAAGGGTCTCTTCGAGGCAAAGGATGCCGGTGCGGAGACGGTTGTGCTGCTGGACCGGGAGGGGAATGTCACCGAGGGCCCGGGTTTCAATATCTTTTCGATCAAGGGCAACCGGCTGGTGACACCGGCCGCAGATGTTCTGGAGGGCATCAGCCGGCAGACCGTCTTGGAGATCGGCGCAGAGCTGGGGCTCAGGACCGAGACACGGACGCTGCCGCTCGCAGAATTGCTTCAAAGTGACGAGGTGCTGATCTCGACATCCGGCGGGGGCGTGGCACCGATCACGCAAATCGATGACCGCCTGTTTTCAAACGGGTCTCCGGGTGAAATGACGGCGTCCATCAAGGAGCGCTATTTTGCCTGGGCCGGCAACCCTCGGTATCGTACGGAAATCGACTACGGACTCTAGGGTACGGACCCATAAATGAAGCCGATTTGGCGGCAGAAATGGCAAAATCTCGGGAGGAAGCGTGTGCAGAGCGGGCTTTTTGCCCGGTCAAGCGCGGTGACGCTGCGAGGTACAGCCATTTAGCCGTCCTTCGGATT
>JBCDEN010000691.1:0-2603 GCA_039179715.1 Pseudomonadota bacterium | reverse complement strand
TGCGGATTGGTGAAGCGCGTATTGGTCATTCCCAGACGTCGCGCTTCCGCGTTCATGGCGGCGATAAAGGCGGATTCCGAGCCGGAAACGGCTTCACCCAGGGCAACGGCAACATCATTCGCCGACTTGACCAGGATAATTTTCAGGGCGGTATCGATCGTGAACCGGGTTCCGATCTTGAACCCCATCTTGCTCGGCGGCTCGGACAATGAATTCTTTGACTGTACGACCGCAGAGTTGAGCGTTGCGCGGCCTTCCCGGATCGCCTTGAAGGTCACGTAGGCGGTCATCATCTTTGTCAGCGAGGCCGGATACCACTTCCGGGTGGCATTTTTCTCTTCCAGCACTTTGCCTGTTTTGGCGTCGATGAGGATAAACGCACCGATATCGGCGCGCGCCACCCCTGCGTTCAGAGCCGCAGCGCCGAGGAAAAGGGCCATGAAGAAGACTGTCAGGCGGCCAATTGGGCTTGAGAACACGTGTATCCCTCGCTGGTCACACCGCTATATGAGCGCACACTGGTTAAAGACTGTTTGCCGTCTTGCCGTTCCTATTAAAAACCGGATCATATCGCGCAGAGCAACCCCTCTGTCGAAATCATGGCCTGATTGCCTCTTGTGCATCCGCTCAATTTTTGTGCAATCGGACAGGAAGTCGGCTTCACAACGGGCTTAAATCCATGGCCGCGTTGCCGGATTCCGGCGCTCACGTCGAATCGCACTTTTTTGGCCCGGCCCTTGCTATTATGCTCAAAACCGTATCCGGGACGCGTCGAAGACCTGCCCGGCCAGAATTCGGACAGAAAGCGCCGGGATGAACCAGACCGGCAAGATCCAGGGGCGGAGAAAGCATGTATGATGCTGCAACGGCATCAGATTCAGACCTGCGAAACAAAACACTGCAACGGGTTGCCGGAACGGCCCGCATACGCTTCGCAAAGGTTGAAGGGCGCACGAGGCTCGCGGACCTTTACCAGAAGGGATCTGCCAAGATCAGGTTGCCGAGGGTCTACAACAACGTTGCCACCGCTGTTCTGATCAACACGGCCGGCGGGCTCACCGGAGGCGACGCACTTTCCTATGATGTCACGATTGATGAAGCCGCACACGCGATTGTGACCACTCAGACTGCGGAACGGGCCTACCGAAGCAACACCGGCTCAGCAAAAGTGACAGGGTCCCTGAGGGTTGGGGCCGGTGCAACCCTGGAATGGCTGCCCCAGGAGACGATCCTGTTTGACCGCTCCGGCCTTGCACGGGGATTGAATGCCGAGCTTGCCGCGGATGCCCGCCTCATGCTTCTGGAGACGATTGTGGTTGGACGCACGGCCATGGGTGAAACCGTCAGGTCGGTCAGTTTCAGGGACCGTTGGAGAATACGGCGCGAAGACAGGCTCGTATTCGCCGACGACGTCCGCTTCGACGGGGACCCGGCAAACTTCCTGGGCGGCCCGGCCACCGCACGCGGAGGTCATGTCGTCTCCACCTTTGTCGATTGCGCATGCGATGCCGAAGAGCGACTGCCGCTTGCGCGATCCTGTCTGGAAAAGATGCCGGCCGGATCGACACATGCCGCGGCAAGCGCCTGGAACGGCTTGCTGACGGCACGTTTTGTGTCCAATGATAGCCGCGACTTACGCAACGCGATCATATCGTTTTTGACCGGATACCGCTCGGCCGACCTGCCGCGCGTCTGGTATTGCTAGTTTGGAGGATTTGCCGTGAACCTTACTCCCCGCGAGAAGGACAAACTGCTTGTTTCAATGGCCGCGATGGTCGCCCGCCGCAGACTGGAGCGGGGCGTCAGGCTCAATCATCCAGAAGCGGTCGCTCTGATAACCGATTACGTTGTCGAAGGCGCAAGAGACGGGCGCTCGGTCGCCGATCTTATGGCTGCCGGCGCTTCGGTCATCTCCCGTGACCAGGTCATGGAAGGGGTGGCGGAGATGATACACGACGTTCAGGTGGAAGCGACATTTCCAGACGGAACCAAGCTCGTCACGGTGCACGAGCCGATCCGCTGACCCCTTTTGTTTTCCAAGATGTCAGGAGTATTAAAATGATCCCGGGTGAGATCTTTCCCGCCGAAGGCGACATAGAACTGAATGCGGGCCTCGAGACCGTGGAACTCGATGTTTCCAACACCGGCGACAGACCCGTTCAGGTCGGCAGTCACTACCATTTCGCCGAAACCAACAGCGGCCTTTCCTTCGACCGCGAAAAGGCAAGGGGCATGCGCCTGGATATTCCGGCTGGCACGGCGGTCCGTTTCGAACCCGGGCAGACGCGGTCTGTGACCCTGGTGCCCTATCGCGGCAACCGGACCGTTTACGGCTTCAATCAGAAAGTCATGGGTGCGTTGTGAGAGTTTCGGCAAAGGCGCTCCATCTCCTGGCCGCAATGGCGCTTGCCGTCCTGATCAGTTCACAGGTGCGGGCGCAGACCGCGGTCAACTGCAGCAATCCGGTGAGCCAGTTGGAAATGACCTATTGCGCCGAGCAGGACTGGCTGGAAGCCGATGCCGCATTCGCCGACCACATCAACAACACGGTAACTAGAGCAAACAGAGCTCTGGGCGTGATGATTAGAACCCTCCAATCTTGC
>JBCDEN010000431.1:0-4308 GCA_039179715.1 Pseudomonadota bacterium | reverse complement strand
TGCGCAGGGTGCTCGTGAAACTCTTTGCCGACCGGCAGATATCGGTGGACATCGGGGTGGTCGACTACCTCGTTGTCCGTATGGAACGGTCTCTGGATGTTGCCATGCGCGCCGTGGAGGCGATCGATCAGGAAGCGCTGGCCGGACGTGTCAAAATAACCAAGCCGCTTGCCGGACGTGTTCTTGAAGATGTGCATAAGGGGCGATGAGGCCGCGTGTTGCGACATTGGTTTGATTTGCCTGCCGCGCTCACCGTGCTACTGACATTTCAAGGGTCCACGGCAAGGGTCACCAGAGCCTGAATCTGAAGGGAAGCACCATGAATGAGACTACCGACCTTTCAGATGTTTTCGTAGCGTCATCCGACCTGCGCGGCGAAGTCACGGAACCTTTGGCCGAAGTAGCGAATGCGCCCGATCGGTACATGAACCGGGAGCTGTCCTGGCTGCAGTTCAACCTGCGCGTTCTAGAAGAAGCCATGAACGGCAATCATCCGCTTCTGGAGCGGGTCAGGTTCCTGTCGATTTCCGCGAACAATCTTGATGAGTTCTTCATGGTGCGGGTTGCCGGGCTCCGCGGCCAGCAGCGCGCGGAGGTGACGAATCTCTCGGATGACGGTCTCACGCCGACCGAACAGCTTGAAAAGATCAGCGAGGCCGTCCGCGATCTGCAGGCGTCGCAGCAGCGGATCTGGGAAGACCTGCGCGGCGAGATCGCCGAACAGGGCATCGAGATCTTTCATGGCGACGAAATAGGAGAAGCGGACAGGGCCTGGCTTCAGGAGTATTTTCTGGGCTATGTGTTTCCGGTCCTGACGCCATTGGCCATCGACCCGGCGCATCCGTTCCCTTTCATACCCAATCTGGGTTTCTCCATCGTCTTTGAACTGGTGCCCACATCGGGCGGCCGCGGAATGATCGCGCTTCTGAGGATTCCCAACCAGGTCGAACGCTTCGTGCGTCTGCCCAATGTCGGCGGCGGCGCAGCGCGTTTCATTGCCATCGAACGCGTCGTCAGCATGTTTATCGGCCGGCTGTTTCCCGGCTATGAGATCCGGGGCAAGGGCGCTTTCCGGGTCATTCGCGACAGCGACCTGGAAATCGAGGAAGAAGCCGAGGACCTCGTGCGCCTGTTCGAGAGCGCACTCAAGCGCAGACGCAGGGGATCGGTCATTCGGCTGGAGATCCAGGAAACGACGCCGGCGGCGTTGCAGGAGTTCGTCGCCGATGCGCTTGATGTCGGCGAGAGCGAGACGTTTCAGGCAAAGGGCCTGCTGGCGCTCAACAATCTGTCGCAGATCGTCGATCTGGAGCGCCAGGATCTCAAGTTCGAGCCCTACACCGCCCGCTTCCCCGAACGCATCCGCGAACACGGCGGCGATTGCCTCGCGGCGATCCATCAGAAGGACATCATCGTCCATCACCCCTACGAATCCTTTGACGTCGTGGTCCAGTATCTCCGGCAGGCCGCGCGCGACCCCGATGTCGTTGCGATCAAGCAGACGCTTTACCGCACTTCGAACAACTCGCCCATCGTCAAGGCCCTGGCAGAGGCCGCTGAAGCCGGGAAATCGGTCACGGCGCTTGTGGAACTCAAGGCGCGGTTCGACGAGGAAGCCAACATCAAGTGGGCGCGCGACCTGGAGCGGGCAGGTGTTCAGGTCGTTTTCGGCTTCATAGAACTGAAGACCCATTCCAAGCTGTCCATGGTCATCAAGCGCGAGCACGGCCAGCTCAAGACCTACTGCCACATCGGCACAGGCAACTATCACCCGATAACCGCGCGGATCTACGAAGACCTCTCGTTTTTCACCGATGATCCCGGTATCGCAGAAGACGCGGCACGGGTTTTCAACTTCATCACCGGCTACGCGGAACCGGACGAACTGAATCATCTGCTCGTGTCGCCCGTCAATTTGCGCCAGCGGATGCTGGAACTGACCGAGGCGGAGATCCAGCACGCCAGGGAAGGCCGGCCGGCCCAGATCTGGATGAAGATGAATTCGCTCGTCGATCACGAGATCATCGACGCACTCTACCGCGCCAGCCAGGCCGGTGTTCAGATCGATCTGGTGATCCGCGGCATCTGTTGCCTCAGGCCCGGCATAGAAGGGCTGTCGGACAACATTCGGGTCAAGTCCATTGTCGGGCGCTTTCTGGAACACTCGCGCATCTTCTGCTTCGGAAACGGGCATGGCCTGCCGTCGCCGGAAGCGTATGTCTATATCGGATCGGCCGACTTGATGCCGCGAAATATCGACAGACGCGTGGAAGTGCTCTCGCCCCTGCTTACCGCCACGGTGCACGAACAGGTGCTCGACCAGATCATGGTGGCAAACCTGAAAGACAATCAACAGAGCTGGCGCATTCTTGCCGACGGCAGCCACGAGCGCATCGTGCCGGGTCCGAACGAGGAACCCTTCAACGCACACCGGTATTTCATGACCAACCCTTCACTTTCCGGACGAGGCAAATCCTTGAAAAGCGATCGCCCAAAACCGTTCCTGAAACGGCAAAAACGAGGCTGACATGAAGAGCCAGTTCAAGCCGGCACGCGGCCGGCTCAACGGAACGGGACCGGTTGCTGTCGTCGACATCGGCTCCAACTCCGTGCGTCTCGTGATTTACGAGCGCAAGGCGCGCACGCCAACGATGCTTTTCAACGAAAAACTCCTTGCCGGGCTGGGAAGGGGGGTTGCGGCAACAGGGCAGCTTGCGACCGAATCCGTGGAACTCGCGCTCGGTGAACTGGTCCGTTTCAAGGCACTGATCGAACATACTGGCTGCAAGGAGCTTTACGTTGTCGCGACCGCTGCGGCGCGTGATGCGGAAAACGGGCAGGAGTTTGTCGCAGAAGTCGAACGAATTCTCGATGCGCCCGTTCGGATTCTGAACGGCAGCGAAGAAGCCTATTACTCTGCGTTGGGGGTGGTTGCCGGCTTCTGGCAGCCGCGCGGTATCGTCGGTGACATGGGTGGGGGCAGCCTTGAACTTGTTGAGATAGGCGAAAAGAAACCTGGCGGTGGCGCAACCTTTCCCCTCGGCGGCCTGCGCCTGTCCGAGGAAGCCGGTGGCTCCATTGAAAAAGCACACAAGATAACGCAGGCGGCTCTCAAGAGCTACGAATGGCCTGATCTCGCGCCTGGAGAACGCACCTTCTTTGCCGTTGGGGGGACGTGGCGGTCTCTCGGCAGACTGCACCTGATGCAGAACAACTATCCTCTGCACGTGATGCACAACTACGAGATGGACGCGGAAGAAGCGATCGCGTTCTGCCGTGAGATTGCCGTGCCAAATCTCGAAAACATCAAGATGGCAGAAGTGGTCTCCAAGCAGAGGCGTCCGTTAGTGCCGATTGGTGCGGTGGTTCTTGAGCAGGTTCTGATCGCCATGAAGGCCGAGCGGCTGATGTTCTCGGCAACCGGTGTTCGCGAAGGTCTCCTGCATGAAAAGTTGTCGCCGCAGATGCAGGAACAGGACCCGGTCATCGAAGCGGCGCGCGAACTCTGTGAACTGCGTGCACGCTCGCCCCAGCATGCCATTGAGCTGATTGGCTGGACGGACGAACTCTTCCGCGAACTGCAGATAGAGGAAACGGCGAACGAAACCCGGTTGCGGCACGCGGCCTGCCTGCTCTCGGACATCGGTTGGCGGGCGCATCCGGATTATCGCGGCGAGCAGAGCCTCAACATCATTTCCAACGCCTCGTTCGTAGGTCTTGATCACGCCAGCCGCGCGTATTTGGCCGCTGCCGTTTTTTATAGGCATCAGGGATTGCGGGAAGGGGCCTTGTCCCAGGTCATCCGCGAGTTGTTCACCGACCGTCTCAGGATACGGGCGAAAGTGCTGGGCGCCACCTTGCGCGTCGCTTCGCTGCTGAGCGCCTCCATGGCCGGATTGCTACCCAGGATCGGTGTTGCGCGCACGGATACCGGCCTCGCGATCGAACTGAACAGCGATCTTGCAAACCTGGACGGGGAACGGCTGCGCAAGCGCGCGGCGCAACTCGGCAAGGTGATCGATGCGGAAGTGGTTCTGAAAGTCGTCTAGAGGATCGGGCGATAAGTGTGCACCATTTGATGTTGGAAAGCAGCTCATTGGGCAAGGCGCGTCGCGCGGAACGATGCGGTGTATCGGGCAAGCGGCGCAACGCTGCCGATGGGCTGCTTTCCATCACCAGAAGGGCCGGTCTCCTTTGCCCGCTGACATCGTTGGATCGCACGTTTGGCGGGAAACACCGCGGCGGGAAAAGCTATTCGGCTGCCTGCGTCTTGACATTGCCCTGTTCAGCAGACTGCGGCAGCGCAAC
>JBCDEN010000854.1:0-1565 GCA_039179715.1 Pseudomonadota bacterium | reverse complement strand
GCTCGCTTCTGCTGCTCGTCTCCGATCCGCAAACCTTTCTTTTTCTGGTGCCGTTCCTGCTTCTGGCGGCAACGCTGCTGTTTGCCTTCGGCGAGCCGATGCGCCGCGCCTTTGTCGGACTCGCAGGCGACTCGCAAACCTCCATTGCCGTTTATTGCGTGCTCTTCCTGGTGTCGATCTATGGTGGCTATTTCGGAGCCGGTCTCGGGATTATCCTGCTGGCGATCGCGCAGATCATCGGGCATTCGGATTTCCACGCCGCCAACAGCATGAAAAACCTGCTGGCAACCAACTTCACGATTATCAGTATCGTGATTTTCGGCATCGGCGGGCTCATCGACTGGAGCGCGGCAATCACGATGATGGCCGGCAGCACCGTCGGCGGTTATTTTGGCGGGCGATGGGCACGGACCGTGAACCAGCGCCTGCTGCGCATTCTGGTCGTCGGTTTCGGGGGCTTTTTGTCACTGGTCTACTTCTGGCGCAGTTTCGGCCCGCAGGTGTTTTGACCGCCTTCAGGCGATAGCAACACGAATGGATGGATCAGGTGGAACCGACTTTCTGGAAAGACCGCTGGCGCGAGGGCAAAACCGCCTTTCACGAAGGGGCTGCAAATTTTCATCTTGTGCGGCATTTCCGCCTTCTTGGCCTGGACCCTGGCGCACATGTCTTTCTGCCGCTTTGCGGCAAGACCGTGGACATTGACTGGCTGCGCGCCCAAGGTTGCCGCGTCAGTGGCAGTGAGTTGAGCGCGGACGCGACCGCAGCCGTGTTCGAGCGTCTGAAGGTCACGCCGGAGATCCGGCAAATACGCGGACTTCACCTTTATTCCTGCGACGGACTCGACCTGTGGCAGGGCGATTTCTTCGAGCTTCAAGGCGTGGATCTCGGGGCGGTTGATGCCGTCTACGATCGCGCGGCGCTGGTTGCCATGCCGCCGAGCATGCGCGGTGGCTATGTCGGACTTCTGCGCGGGCTTAGCGGTGCGGTTCCGCATTTGCTTGTTACCTACCATTACGACCAGACACGCATGGACGGGCCGCCTTTTTCCGTTCCAGAGAGCGACATCCGCGCGCATTACGAAGACGCGTTTGAGATCAGCCCGCTGTCGAGCGTCGACATATACGGGGCATTGGCGGAGCGGTGTTCAGGCCAGGAACAATCGTGGTTTCTCCGACCGTCCAGCAGCGCTCCCGCTTGAGGCAGGCCGGAGCGCCCTTTCCGAGGTGCTCAGGCATCGAAGCGGCATGTCACGGCAGCGCGGTCAGTGTCCCCCGGCTTCCGCCGGCTTTTTGCGAACCGCGTTCCAGATCGGCAGAATGATCTTCGCCACGATCGGGATCAGGATCAGTCCCAGGATCAGGCCGAGCACGCCATCGAGGGAGGCCGTCATCGCCCAGGCGACAAAGCTCTCGAACTGGCCGAGCGAATGGGCAACCGAATGGGCGATGTCATGGATCGTGTTGTAGATGCCCTTGACGCCGAGTTCCTTCAGGCCGTGGATCACGATAGACCCGCCGACCCATAGCATGGCGGCGGTGCCGACGACCATCAGGACTTTCAGG
>JBCDEN010000233.1:0-6315 GCA_039179715.1 Pseudomonadota bacterium | reverse complement strand
CTTTTCTTCGGCAAGGCGCTGCTCGGCTATGTTTTCGACAGCGCGTTCAAGCTGACCGATGAAGGCTGGCGCAAGCTGACCTTTCGCTGGGGCATCTTCTTCTTCGTGCTGGCCGCCATCAACGAGATTGTCTGGCGCAGCTTCTCGACGGATTTCTGGGTCAGTTTCAAGGTATTCGGCATCATGCCGATCACGCTGGTTTTCACGCTGACCCAGCTGCCGCTGATCCAGAAATACGCGATTACCGACGAGACCAAGGACGCCTGACGTTCACGCCGGGCGCTACAGGTGCCCGTCGCCATGTCCGAAGGACACGTCGCGGCGCGCCCCGGTGATTGAAATCGAAAAGCCCGCGATCACGTCGATCAGCGCAATCGCCATCAGGATGAAGAACAGCGACGTGGCGGCCTGTTGCAGGACAAGAAACTCGACCAGGTAGGCAACGAAAACCAGCACCGAGAACATGTGGTCGAGCAGCGCCGTCGTTCCGATCCGCGTCGCCTTCAGGATTTCAATGAACAGAAAGAACAGGCCGAGCGTGATCAGGAGATCGCTCGCCAGGAGTTCGAACGTTGCGCCCGAGACCATCGCGATCGAAACCATCGGCTCCGACCAGAACAGCGGATTGTCGGCACCGGCCGTAAAAGCGAGCGCGTTGTAGATCAGCAGGGAAAAGAGCGTGAAGGGAATTGCGGAAAAAAGGCGCATGGCGCGGCTCCCGGTGGATACGGACGCAGGTGAGGCGAGTGCGGCGACCTGACACGATCAGGCAAGCGATTTCAAGGCAGGATTTCACGGCATGATTTCAGCACAAAAGAAAAAGGCCGGCCTGTCGAAACAAGGCCAGCCTCAATCCTGGTTTGCCATGCGGCGATCCACCCTTGTGAAGCGCTTATGCGTCTTCCTTAGGGGAAAGGATCTGACGGCCCCGGTACATGCCGGTCTTCAGGTCAACGTGATGCGGGCGACGCAGTTCGCCTGAATCCTTGTCCTCGACGTAAGTCGGCTGCTTAAGGGCGTCCGCGGAACGGCGAAAACCGCGCTTCATACGCGAGGTTTTTCTCTTTGGAACTGCCATTTTGTTTTTCTCCGTGGTCCATGATCGCTCGGCCCGGACCGGGTCAGCCCGGGGCGTGGCGGCACGCAGCGTGTTGGAATGCGCGGCGTTATACAGGCAACGCCCATGCTTTGCCACCCCAAACACAAAAAATTCTTTGTCATTTTCAGGCGCAAGCGTTTGATCCGCCTTGTATCACGGTTAATCGGCCTGAACACAGCCGAAAATCGGCCCCGAAGACCGGACGCGGGCAAGGTTGGTTGCCGCCAGGCGGCGATGTCCGGCAGATGGTCTGGCGGGATTGCGGCCGAGCGGATTGGGCAGCGCCGTTGCGAGGCGCGCCGCCTCTGTCCGGTTAAGTTCCTTTGCCGATTTGCCGAACCAGGCCTGTGCCGCGGCCTCCGCACCGAAGATACCCTCGCCCCACTCCGCGATGTTGAGATAGATTTCCAGCACCCGCTTCTTGGTGAGGATCGCGTCCAGCATCAGCGCAAGCGGCAATTCGAGCGCTTTCCGGACGTAGGATCGCTCTCCCCACAGAAACAGGTTCTTGGCGGTCTGCATGGTGATCGTGCTGGCACCCCGTGGCCGCTCGCCCTCGCTGAGCGCCTCGACCTGGTCCTGAAGCGCGTCCCATTCGACACCGTCATTGGTGCAGAAACCGCTGTCTTCGGATGTGACGACGGATCGGATCAGATTGGGAGAAATCTCCTCGATCGGAACCCACTGCCGGTCGACCCAGAGAAACTGGACATACCGGGCAAGCATCAGGGTGCTGACCGGAGGCACGACGGAATAGATGATCGTAAGAACGGGCGGCAACAGGATCAGAACAAGCAGCAACTGCAACAGCCGCCGCCTGACCCTGTGCCAGAAAGAACGCTTTTTGCGGGTGTCCCGGGAAGCGCCCTTGCCGCTCCCGGCTGCCGCCTTACGTTGCCCCATTCAACTTCCGTTCATTGTCCTGGATGAAATCGCGGATGATCGGCACGGCATCGCGTTCCTTCGACAGGAGCAGCTGGAACACCATGTTCGAGCCGTGGAGAAACCCGAGTTCGACCGCGCACAGATAAAACTCCCACATCCTGCAGAAGGCATCGTCATAAAGTTCGGCCGCCGCACCGCGTTTCTCCTCGAAACGGATACGCCAGTCCCGGATCGTATAATAGTAGTGCAACCGCAGGATTTCATTGTCGCAGACCCATAACCCGAGGCGCTCGGTCGATGCAAAGACTTCGGACAGGGCGGGCACATATCCTCCCGGAAAAATGTACTTCCTGATGAACGGCCCCGTCGTGCCCGGCGGGGTCATGCGCCCGATGGAGTGCACCACCGCATAGCCCCGGTCCGAGAGGCAGTCGCGGATCTTGCCGAAATACGCATCCAGATGACCGATGCCGACATGTTCCATCATCCCGACCGAGATGATTCGGTCGAACTGCCCCTCGAACTCCCGATAGTCCTTGAGGACGAACGTCACCCTATCCTCGACGCCCGCCGCCCGGACCCGCTCTTCCGCGATCTTTACCTGTTCCGGCGACACGTTCAGCGAGGTCACGCGCGCGCCGGCCTCTGCCATGCGGATCGCCAGCGAGCCCCAGCCGCCGCCGATTTCCAGAACCTCCATGCCGTCTTCCAGGTCGAGCTTCGCCACCAGATGCGTCAGCTTCGCGTCCTGCGCCGCCTCGAGGCTCAAATCCGGATAGGTGTAATAGGCGCAGCTGTAGTTCAGACCGTCATCGAGAAACAGCCTGTAAAGCTCCGTGGACAGATCGTAGTGATGCCGCGCCTGCTTCTTCGCGCGCTCGACGCTGTTCTTCTGCTGGTGCCGCCGGACCGCTTTCCAGCCCTTGCGCAACAGACCCTGAACGGGATGTGCGCCGAGCGGCGCCCGGTTGATCGAGAACAGGAACATGAAGTCATAGCATGTCGCGCCTTCCTCCATCGTCAGCGTGCCGTCCATATAGGCTTCGCCCGCGGCCAGTTCGGGGTTGAGAAACAAGGCCGTGTAGAGCTTCTTGTCATGCAGGCGGATGGTCACCGTCGGACCGTCCTCGCCGGAGCCGAACTCGTGAACCTTCCCCGCCACGTCAATGACGCGCATGCGGCCCCGTTTGATGAAGGAACGCAACAGGTTCGACAGCAGTTTCATGAGCGGGTCTCCAGGTGCTGGCCCGATCCGGGCGCGGTATGTGGCTGGTCAAACTAGCGGTTTGATCTATTTTTTGAAATTCCGGTCTTGACGATACAAAGAATTGGTCTCAGGGAAAGCCGAACTTTGCATTTGCCGGAAATACACTCTGGAGTATCGCGTGACGATTGAGCTGACGCAGCACCTGGCGGAACAGGGTGCCCGGATCGAAACCGCACTGGAACGCATCCTGGACCCTGCCGCCCTTGCGGGCGAGATTGCCCGGCCTGCCCGGTTGATCAGCGCGATGCGGCACGGCGCGCTCAACGGCGGCAAACGCCTCAGACCCATCCTTGTGGTCGAAACCGCGCGCCTGTTCGGCCGCGACGACGACGGTGTCCTGCAGGCCGCCGGCGCGCTGGAACTGATCCATTGCTACTCCCTGATCCATGACGATCTTCCCGTGATGGACGACGATGACCTGCGCCGGGGACAGCCGACCGTGCACAAGGCCTTTGACGAGGCAACGGCGATCCTGGCGGGCGATGCGTTGCTGACGCTCGCGTTCGACGTCGCCGGCGATGAGAACGTGCACGGCGATGCCGCCGTGCGGCTCCGGCTGTCGAGAGAACTGTCGCGGGCGGCGGGCGTTGGCGGCATGGCCGGCGGTCAGATGCTGGATCTGGAATCGGAACACCGGGACCGTTCGGAAGCGGAAATCCGTTTGCTGCAATCCATGAAGACCGGCGCGCTCCTGCGCTACGCCTGCCGCGCGGGCGCCATCGTCGCCGATGCCTCCGATGACGATGTTGCAAGGCTGACGCGTTTCGGCGAGGTGATCGGTCTTGCCTTTCAGCTTGCCGACGACCTTCTGGACGTCGAGGCCAGTCCGGAAGTCATGGGCAAGGCGACCGGCAAGGACGCCGAAGCCGGCAAGGCCACGCTGGTCGGCCTTTGGGGCGCAGACAAGACGCGCGCCGAACTCAAGGCCCTGCTCGCGGAATCCGGGAAGCTGCTTGCGCCGTATGAAAAGGGCGCGCAAACGCTGGCGGCGCTGGCGGACTTTATCGTCAATCGCTCGAACTGACAGGATTTCCGGCAACGTGCCTGCCGAAGTCGGGCGCGTCTGTTTCCTGGCCGGCCTCGATGATCGACCGCCGGATGCCCCGAGTACGGGTGAACAGGTCGAACAGCATCTGGCCGTCGCCCCAGCGGATGGCCCGCTGCATGGCCGACAGATCCTCCGAGAACCGGGAAAGCATCTCCAGGATGGCTTCCTTGTTGTTCAGGCAGACATCGCGCCACATGGTCGGATCGGACGCGGCCAGGCGTGTGAAATCCCGGAAACCGGATGCGGAATACTTGATCACCTGCGACTTGGTGACAGTGGCAAGATCGTCGGCGGTGCCGACAATGTTGTAGGCGATCAGATGCGGCAGGTGGGAAACGATCGCCAGAACCAGGTCGTGATGTTTCGGCTCCATCATGTCGACGTCGGACCCGCAACCCTCCCAGAAGGCCTTCAGCTTGGCGAGCGCGTCCGGGTCCGTGTTTTCCGGTGGTGTGAGAATACACCAGCGCTGGTCGAACAGGGTCGGGAAACCGGCATCCGGGCCCGAGTGCTCCGTGCCCGCGATCGGGTGTCCGGGAATGAAGTGAACGCCGTCTGGCACATGCGGGCTGACCTGTTCGACCACCGATTCCTTGGTGGAGCCTGCATCGGTCAGGATCGCTCCCTTTTTCAGGGCCGGCGCAATCCATTTGGCAACAGCCTCGTTGGCGCCGACAGGAACGCAGAGAACGACAAGATCCGCGCCTTCGACGGCAGCCGCCGCATCAAGCGCATAATGATCGCCCAAACCCAGCTCTTCCGCGCGCTGCAGCGTCGCGGCCGAACGGGTCGAAATCGCGATCTCGTTCACGAGGCCGCGCTGGCGGGCAACCTGCGCCAGCGACGAACCGATAAGGCCGATTCCGATCAGGGCCATCCGGTTGAATAGGGGAGCACCAGTCATGTGTTGTTGTTCTGCCTTCAGGCCTGTCCCAGAAATGTTCTCAAGTGTTCAATGACCGCCCGGTTCGCCTCTTCGGAACCGACAGTCATGCGCAGGGCATTCGGCAGGCCGTAATTGGCAACCTGGCGCAGCACGCAGCCGTGTTCCAGAAGATAGGCATCCGCATCCGCCGCGCGCTTGCCGTCCGCCTCGGGAAAGTGAACGAGCACGAAGTTGCCGACGCTCGGTGTCACCTTGAGGCCGAGTTTTTTCAGTTCCTCGGTGACCCAGGGCAGCCATTCGTCATTGTGTTCGACGGCCTGCGTCAGGAATTCGCGATCCTGAACCGCGGCAATTCCGGCCGCGATGGCCATCCCGGAGACGTTGAAGGGACCGCGGATCCGGTTCAGCGCATCGATGATATGCGACGGGCCGAAGCCCCAGCCGATGCGCAGATTGGCAAGTCCGTAGACCTTCGAGAATGTGCGGGTCATGACGACATTGTCGGACGTCGCCGCGAGCTCGATCCCGCTCTCGTAATCGTTCTTGCGCACATATTCGCCATAGGCCGCGTCGAGAACCAGGAGCACATGTGCGGGCAGGGCCTCATGCAACCGCTTGACTTCCTCGAACGGCAGGTAGGTTCCCGTCGGGTTGTTGGGATTGGCGATGAAAACCATCTTCGTCTTCCCGGTGACCCGTGCGAGGATCGCATCGACATCGGTCTTCAGGTCCGTTTCCGGCGCAACGACGGGTGTCGCACCCGCCGCCCGGATCGCGATGTCGTAGATCAGGAAGCCGTGTTCCGAATAGATCGCTTCGTCGCCGTGCCCAAGATAGGCATAAGCGAGAAAACTCAGGATCTCATCCGACCCGGCACCGCAGATGATCCGGTCGGGGTGGAGGCCGTAGCTTTCCGCAATCGCGTCGCGCAGTTCGTTGGCCGCACCGTCTGGATAAAGCTCAAGGTTATGCGCGACCGTTTCAATGGCCGCCTTTGCTTTCGGGCTGGCGCCCAGCGGGGTCTCGTTAGAGGACAGCTTGTGCACCGTCTTGCCATGCGTGCCCTTGGACTTGCCCGGAACATAGGCTGCAATATCCAGGACGCCGGCGCGCGGCTGAGGGCGCTCGGG
>JBCDEN010000023.1:0-14212 GCA_039179715.1 Pseudomonadota bacterium | reverse complement strand
GGCTGATCCGATCAGCAGCCCGGTATGACGGTACGGAGACAGGGATGTGCTCGCGCCATAGGAGAGGCCCCGCTTTTCTCGGACTTCCTGATACATCCAGGACGTGAACGTTCCGCCGCCAAGAATGTGGTTCATCACATAGGCCGCCTGATAGTCAGGATCGTCGCGCTTCAGGCCGGGCAGGGCCAGCAGGATCGTCGTCTGCGGAACCTCGAATTCCCGGTGCAGGTTCGAGCCGGTCTGAGGCATCAGCTCGGCAACATCCACGAGTTCGGACTGTTCGGGAAGAGACGCAAAAACCGTATCCAGCATCTGCGCAAGCGTTTCGGCATCGATCGAGCCGACGACGCCGATCTTCAGATCGCGCCGTGACAGGATCTTGGCGTGCTGCGCGCGCAGATCGTCCGGCCGAAGCGCGCTCATCGTGTCGACCGTTCCGAGCGTCGGCCGGGCATAAGGATGATCGCTGAACATGAAATCGGCAAGCTGCCGCCCGGCTATCGCACTCGGGCTGCTTTCATTGCGCTTGATCTGCGTCGTCAGCTGCACCTTCATGCGCTCCACCGGACTTTCGTCGAAACGCGGCGCGTTGACCGCGAGAGAAAGAAGTTCGGTCGCTTGCGGCAGCATAGGTTTCAAAGTGCGGAGACTGCCGTAGAAACGATCTCTGCCGGTGCTGAAACCGATACTTACCGCCAGCTCTTCCATTTTGCCCTGGAATTCCTCTGACGTAAGATCACCGGCCCCTTCATCCAGCGAAGCGGCGAGGAGGCGGGTCAGCCCTTCCTTGCCGACGGGATCCTGCGTCGTTCCGCCGTCAAAGGAAAAATTCAGGGCAATGATCGGAACCGTGTGATCCTCGACCAGCCAGGCTTCAATGCCTTTCGGACTGATTACCTTCTCCACCTCGACTGCATGGGCAAGGCGGGTGAGTGCCAGCAACGTTATAAACGTCACGGCAGCGAGCGACGCCGTCGCTATGAAAAGTCTGTTTTGCATTATCTATCAGGACTTGTCGTTGATATTGGTTGCACTTGTCAGGGCCGCTTCGGGCTCGGTCTGGTTTTCAAATCTGAGTTCACCGTAAACGGGAGTTCCGGTGAGATATTCGCGCGCGGCATCAAGCACATCCTGCGCCGTTATCGCGCCGATCTGGGCGGGCCAGCTCTGCACATCCGCTATTGACTGCCCGGTCGTCAGCGCGCTGCCGAACAGGCGTGCAAGGCCGGACTGGCTGTCCTGTGCATAGATCGCGCTTGCGATCATGCTGTTCTTAGCCCGGGCGACCTCGTCTTCGGTAACGCCTTCATCGAGCAGTTTCTTGACCTCGATCGATATCAGCCGTTCCATTTCCTCAAGCGTATGGCCCGGACGCGGCGCTGCATAGACGCCAAAGCGGCCATCATCCAGTGCGCGGCTCTGGTAGTAGGCACCTGCGCCGGTGGCAACCTCCTGATCGAGCACCAGGGACTTGTGCAGCCGGCTGGAGGGACCTTCGCCCAGAATATAGGACAGGATGTCGAGCGCCTCGGGTGTCTTGCCCTCGCCAGTAGTCTGGCTCGGAACCACCCAGGTCTGTGAAATGGATTCCTGACGCACCCTCGGGTCGGATACCGCCACGCGGCGCTCACCCGCCAGCGGCGGCTCGGCCGGTCTCACACGGTTACCCGGCTCGGCGCGCCGCGGAACCCTGCCATAGGTGTCTTCGGCAAGTTTGCGCACCGTTTCAACATCAACGTCGCCGGCAATCACCAGAACGGCATTGTTGGGTGTGTAGAACCGATTGTAGAAATCGATCGCTGAATCCTTGTTGAGTGCCTCGATTTCGCTTTGCCATCCGATGACCGGGGATCCGTAGGGATGATTGACGAACGTGATGGCGCTCATCGCCTCGCGCAGTCTTGAGCCCGGTTCGCTGTCGACGCGGCTGCGCCTTTCCTCAAGCACAACGTCGCGTTCCGGGGCAACCACCTCATCGGACAGGACAAGGTTTTCCATCCGGTCCGCTTCCATCTTCATCATCAAAGGCAGGTGTTCCTTGGCCACTTTCTGGAAGTAGGCCGTGTAGTCCAGGCTGGTAAAGGCATTTTCCTGGCCGCCGCGCTCGGCGATCATCTTTGAGAAAGCTCCGCTGGGATGCTCTCGGGTTCCCTTGAACATCAGGTGTTCCAGAAAGTGGGCGACACCCGACTGGCCCTCCGGCTCATCCGCCGACCCCACCTTGTACCAGATCATGTGCGTGGCGACCGGTGCCCGGCGATCGGGAATGACGACGACTTCCAGGCCGTTTTCGAGTGTGAAGCTTTCCAGGTTCGGGGCAATGACAATGTCGCTGGAAAAGAGCGGTTCGGCGCCCGCTTTCGTCACAGGTATCATGGCCGTGGTGCCGAGCAAGAGGGCTGGCAATAGCAACAAGCGGGCCGACATCCTGAGCCGGTCTGAAATTGTTGTGTGAAGCTTCTTATGCAATGGGTTCACGTGCAACTCCCGTTCTGGCCTGAAACAAAAAAACCTCCGGACTGACCCTTCCATATAGGAAAGCCGGTCCGAAGGTCCCATTAAAAATTTGTTATCCGCAGTATACCCAGGCTGGATCAGTTACAATATTGTGACTGACCCCCAAGACAACGCGGGTCGAGCGGCGTGCTTGAGTAAGGGTCGAAATTTGTCGGCTTGCTCTTGTTTTCCCGCTTCACGATGTCCGGCATCGGTGCGTCGGGAGAGGGCGTGCTGTAGGAGGTCGGCGGTTCGGTCAGATAGCGGCGCGTGGCCACGCCGTTGCTTTCCAGACCTGCCTGCTGCGCGTTGATCTGCTGATACTTTTCCCACTCGGCGCGTTGTTCTTCACGCGTCAGCAGCGCACCTTCGGCGATATCCTCCTGACGGCGTTCCTTGTCGAAATCGCGCGAAGTCTGACCGGTCACACCGGTGATCTTGAAGCCACGCATCTGTTCGGGCGTGAGCGGCTCCTTGTTGAGGCCGCCTGACCCGGCATAAAGCTCTTTAAGCTCCTGAAGCTGCGCGCTTTCTTCCTGCTGAGGCCAGTTGGCCGAGTCTGTACCCGCAACGTTTGTTTCCGGCTCGGGAAGCGCTCCGGGTTCGGCAGGAATCGCAAGGGGAGCGCGCGGCTTGTAGTCGATCGGCTTTTCGTTCGGATCAACGGCGCCGAGTCCCTTCATAAACGAGTTGACCAGTGCCACGTCGGGCGCCTGGGACGTACCGTCTGCTGCCTGGCATGCCGCCAGTCCTGTCAACAGGACGGCAATAGCACCGTTCTTGATCCAGCTAGCTTTCGTCCGCACCACAGCAGACTCCCCGATTACCTGTGTTAAGCGTTGGGAACGCGACCCCAACATTGATCAGATCAGCCTTAAACATTCATTTTGCGGCTGAATTAGGACCATTCCTGAAACTGTCATACAGGAGACCGGCGACACCTGCAACGATCCACACGTCAGCGAGGTTGAAGACATACCAGGAGAAACTGCCGACGTGGAAGTGCACGAAATCGACCACGGCACCATAGGTGATTCGGTCGATGCCGTTTCCGATCGCACCACCGATCACCAGCGCGAGCGCGAACGCCACAAGTTTCGACTGGCATCTTGTGGACCAGATCCACATTCCGATCGTGATTGCGACGGTCAGGCCGGCAAGAAGCCACTGTCCGGCAACGCTGTCCTGCTGAAACAGGCCGTAGGAGACCCCCCTGTTCCAGACAAGAACGAATTCCACAAAGGGCAGCACCTGAACAGGACCGTTCACGCCCAGCCCGAAACCGAACAGCAGCCAGAGCTTGCTCGCCTGGTCAGCGGCAAGACCCGAGAGCGCGACCACAAGCACGAGCGAGCTGAAACGGCCCCAGACAAGGGGCCGCTTGGCTGTCGCCGGATCTAGTTGCTGA
Source organism: Pseudomonadota bacterium (assembly GCA_039179715.1). Lineage (GTDB taxonomy): Bacteria > Pseudomonadota > Alphaproteobacteria > Rhizobiales > Stappiaceae > Roseibium. The sequence continues at coordinate 10,308 of JBCDEN010000023.1, read as the reverse complement.
AGATCGTTCATCCGCTTTCCGTATCTGCGCAATCAGGCAGGGGCGTGTGCCGCATCCCACTCCCGAAGTGCGGCAGCATCGCGCAGCGTGACATCGGGATAGTCCGGATCCGAGCCGACTTCCGGCAGGATCTTCCAGGATCTCGCACATTTCTGACCATCCGCCAGCGCCGGCACGACCGCGACACCGCCGGTGTCGTCGAGCGTGAAAGCACCTGCAGGAGCGGGCTCCGATGAAAGCGTCAGCTGGCTGGTAATGGCGATATCGGCCATGTTCTGACCTTCCAGAGCGGCCATCAGCTCAGGATCGGTCACGTGGACAACCGGATGGGCTTCCAGCGACGATCCGATTCTCTTCTCCCGGCGTTCGATCTCAAGCGCACCGGTAATCACGCGGCGGACCGTCCGGATCTTTGCCCACTTGGCCGCGAGCGCGTCGTCCTTCCAGTTCTCCGGGACAGCCGGAAACTGCTCGAGGTGAACCGAGGTACCTTCGCCGTAGCGTGTGACCCAGGTCTCGTCCATGGTGAACGGGAGCATCGGGGCCATCCAGGTCACCAGGCAGTTGAACAGCTTGTCGATCACATAAAGCGAAGCCTTGCGCCGTTTCGACGACGCGGCATCGCAATAGAGCGTGTCCTTGCGCACATCGAAATAGAAAGCGGAGAGTTCGACCGTCATGAAGGTAAACAGCTGATGCGTGACTTTCTTGTAGTCGAATTCCCAGTAGGCTTCGCGCACCAGCTGATCCAACTCCGTCAGGCGGTGCAGCATCAGCCGCTCAAGTTCCGGCATCTCGGCAAGGGCAACGTCCTCGCCATTTGCGTGGGCGAGAGACCCGAGCATCCAGCGCAGCGTATTACGAAGCTTCCGGTAGCTGTCGACATTCGTCTTGATGATTTCCTGACCAAGACGCTGGTCTTCCCAATAGTCGGTCGAGGCCACCCATAGGCGAAGGATATCGGCACCATACTGCTTGATGACATCCTGCGGGAACACCTGGTTGTTGAGCGACTTCGACATTTTGCGGCCGTCCTCGGCCATCGTGAAACCATGCGTCAGCACAGCGTCGTAGGGCGCGGTGCCGCGCGTGCCGCAGCTTTCCAGGAGCGAGGAATGGAACCAGCCGCGATGCTGGTCGGATCCTTCCAGGTAAAGCACGTAGTCGTTGCCGCCGTCCTTTCGGCGAACCGGTTTGAGATCGTCGCGCTGCTCCAGCACGAAGGCGTGGGTGGACCCGGAATCGAACCAGACGTCGAGAATATCGGTGACCATGTCCCACTCTTCGGCGGCATAGTCGTTGCCGAGAAACCTTTCCTTGGCGCCGTCCGCGTACCACGCATCCGCGCCCTCTTCGCAAAAGGCGTCAAAAATCCGCGTGTTGACGGTCTCGTCCCTCAGGATCTCGGCCGTATCCTTATGAATGAAGACAGTGATCGGCACGCCCCAGGCGCGCTGGCGCGACAGCACCCAGTCCGGCCGGTTTTCGATCATGGACCGCAGCCGGTTCTGGCCGCTGCCCGGCACGAAACGCGTTGCGTCGATCGCGTTGAGCGCGCGCGTGCGCAGCGTGTCCCCGTCGCCCGACAGGGTCTTGTCCATGTAAACGAACCATTGCGGCGTATTGCGGAAGATGACCGGTTTCTTGGAGCGCCAGGAATGCGGATAGGAGTGCGTCAGCCGGCCAAGACCGATGAGGTTGCCGCTCTCCTTCAGTTTCTCGATGACGGCCCTGTTCGCCTTGCCCTTTTCACCCTTGTGGGTGATGACTTCAAAGCCTTCGAAACCGGGCGCGTCCTTGGTGTAAAAGCCGTCGTCGGCGACCGTGAAGGGAATGGCCGTGTTGATCCCGCGTGCATCCAGGTCGGCGCGCTTCTCCATCCAGATTTCAAAGTCGTCCGAGCCGTGGCCGGGTGCGGTGTGCACGAAGCCCGTTCCGGCATCGTCGGTCACGTGATCGCCATCGAGCACCGGCACGTCGAAATTGTAGCCGCCAAGGTCCAGTTCGGCGAGCGGGTGGGCACAGGTGACCGCTGCCAGTTCTTCGGGAGACACCGCGCGTACTCTCTCGAAGGCCTCGATGCGGGCGTTCTTGAAGACATCCGCTGCCAGGGCGTCGGCCAGGACAAGAAGGTCGCCTTTCTGCACCCAGTTATCGTCCGGCAATCCGTCCTGCGTGACCTCGTAAAGGCTGTAGGCAATGCGCGAGGCATAGCAGATCGCCCGGTTCCCGGGGATGGTCCAGGGTGTGGTCGTCCAGATCACGAGCGCGGCATCGAGCAGCTGGTTCACGGCGGCTTCGTCGCTTCCCCCGGCGGTCACGATCGGGAACTTCACCCAGATCATGTCTGACTTGTAGTCCTGATATTCGATCTCCGCCTCGGCAAGGGCCGTCTTTTCGACAACCGACCACATGACCGGCTTTGAGCCGCGGTAGAGCTGCCCGGACATGGCGAATTTCATGAGTTCCTGCGCAATGGTCGCTTCGCTGTCGAAGCGCATCGTCAGGTAGGGATTGTCCCAGTCGCCCTCGATCCCCAGACGTTTGAATTCCTTGCGCTGGACATCGATCCAGTGCTCGGCAAACTCCCGGCATTCCTTGCGGAATTCGTTGATCGGAACTTCGTCCTTGTTCTTGCCCTTGGCGCGGTACTGTTCCTCGATTTTCCATTCGATCGGCAGGCCGTGGCAATCCCAGCCCGGAACGTAGTTGCTCTCGTAGCCCATCATCTGCATGGAACGCGTGACGATGTCCTTGAGGGTCTTGTTCAGCGCGTGGCCGATATGAATGTTGCCGTTTGCATAGGGAGGTCCGTCATGCAGCACGAACTTGTTGCGGTCCTTGCCGTGTTCGCGCAGCTGACGGTAGATATCGAGCTTTTCCCAGCGGGCGAGAATCTCAGGCTCTTTCTTCGGCAGTCCGGCGCGCATGGGAAAGTCGGTTTGCGGCAGGTTCAGCGTTTCTGAATAGTCGCGTTTGTCGGTTTCGGTCATCGTCAATTCGATCCGGTCGTTCGGGCGCTGTGCCCGCGATATTTTCAAGAGAGTGCGCACCTGAAATCAGGCGGCAAGAACACGAGGGTCCCGGTCCCTGGCGCCGCGTCATCCGCGTCAGCCGAAGGCCGGGCAAGTAATTCGCGCAATCGCGATCATCCGTATGCCGGTGAATATGAAGTCCTTGTCGTGCATGGAATGGGACATAGCAGCACTTGCGGGCCGAATAAAGAGGCGACGCCGCATTTACCGGCACCGGGAAACCGAATTGCAGGCTTTCTTTAACGGCTAGCGGCTAAAGAAGGGGGCAACGAAGCAAGAGGAAGGCATGGTTGCGTATTTCTCACAAGCGCATTGGGCGACACGGGATCGACTGATCCCGGCCGGATTCATGGCCTTTGCGGCCTATCTTGGCGTGCTGACCTATTTCTTCTCGCCGTCCGGGCCCGCCATCGTCGACGGTGCCGTTCCGATCAGCGACTTTCTCTGTTTCTGGCTGGCGGGCGGCGAGGTGATGCATGGCAGGCCTGGCGTTGTCTATGACAATTCCGCGTTTCTGGCCCTGCAAACGCCCTATCTCGAAGCGGGCGCGTTCTATCCGTTCTTCTACCCGCCGACATTCCTGCTTCTCGTTGCGCCTCTCGGGATGATGGCAGCGATCCCGGCCTATGCCGTGTCCCAGGCCGTCAGTCTGGCGCTTGCGGGCGCTGCCTGCGCGCGGATCCTGCGCAACTGGACGGGTTTCCTGCTGATCGCGGCCATGCCTGCGAGTTTCAACGCGATGTTTCACGGTCAGAATGCGCTTTTATGTGCAGCTCTGCTGGGCGGCGGGCTCGCCGCCCTTTCCGAGCGCCGACAGATCCTCGCTGGCATTCTGATCGGGCTTTTGACCATAAAGCCTCAAATGGGCGTGCTGCTGCCCTTCGCCTTTCTGGCTGCCGGCTACCACCGTGCATTCGTTTCGGCCGCCGTCACGGCAGTTGCTTTCGCCGCGCTCAGCTGGGTCATTCTCGGCACCGACACCTGGCTGGCCTTTTTCGAACAGGCCGCGTTCACCGGTCAGGTTACCGACCAGGGAATGGCCGGCTTTTTCAAGATGGCGTCGGTTTACGCCTCCGCCCGCATGTTCGGGCTGAGCGCCTCTCTTGCCTATATGGTACAGGCGCTGGCGGCGCTGGCCGCGGTGATGCTCGTCTGGAAAGTGTGGCGTTCTCGAGCCGAGTTCGCCGTCAAGGCAGCGGTGCTGGTTTCCGCCGGTTTCTTCGCAACGCCCTACGTCCTGCCATACGATCTGGCCGCCATGGCGATCGCGATCGCTTTTCTGATGCAGGTAACGCGCGGCAAACAGGCCTTTCCCTATATGTGGACGCTTGTTGCGCTCGCCGTTCTTCTGTCCGCATCGAGCCGTTATCTCGGTGCGATCACCGGCGTTCCCCTTGGCCTTCTGGCCCCGGCGCTGCTGCTCTTCGTATCGGTCCGCCTCCACAATATGTCGCAACCGCGTGAAGTCGAGGTCCTGGCATGACGGTACAGAGTTTCCGGACGATTTTCTGGCAGAAGGGCATCCGGGAGGGCGCCTGGCTGACCTGGGACAGGATCGGCTTTGCCTGCCTGTGTTCGGGCATAGGTCTGAGCCTGGGTCTCATCTGGTTGCTCTTGGTCCCCAATTCGTTCGGCGCACCCAGTGGAACGGTCCTAATGGACTACCTGAGTTTCTGGCTGGCCGGGCGGCAGGCGCTCGCCGGTGCGCCGGAGCTCGTCTACATCCCGGCTGACTTTTCAGCGCTGCAAAAGGAACTCTCAGGTTCCGATACGGTCTTCGGTTTCTTTTACCCGCCGACATTCCAGATGTTGCTGAGCGCCTTTGCAACACTGCCCTACAGAGTCGCGTTCGCGGTTTTCATTCTGTCCACGACCGCCCTCCTGTGCGTCTCCTGCCGGTTGATCACCGGCAAATGGCTGCTGGCCGCCTGCCTGATCATTGTGCCTGCCTGCGCCAACAATGCCTTTCATGGACAAAATGCGGCCCTGACGGCTGCGCTCTACGGGTTCTTTCTGGTCGGTGTCGAACGACAGCGCATGATCCTCGCCGGCATCGCGCTTGGCATTCTGACAATCAAGCCGCAGCTCGGCGTCCTGGCCCCCGTTGCCCTCATTGCAAGTCTGAACTGGCGCGCCTTCATGAGCGCGTCGGTGACCACGCTGGTGTTGGTTGCCGTGAGTGTGCTGTTTCTCGGAGTTGGTGTCTGGCAGGTGTTCTGGCAGCAGGCCCCCGTTGCCTCCGCCATGATGGAACTGGGCGGCGTCGAATGGGGCAAAATGATCTCGGTCTATAGCAGCCTTCGTCAATTGGGGATCGGGCACGCGTTCTCCATGGGACTGCAGGCCGTTATCGGCCTGGCTGTCCTCGTGTGCGTCTGGAAGGTTTGGCGCTGCACGGAAGACATGGCAGTCAGGTCCGCCGTTCTGATCGGGGGAACGCTCTTGGTGACCCCGTTTGCCCTGTCCTACGATCTGACACTTTTGATCATACCTTGCGGCTTCGTGATCCGGGACGGCCTAAGGGGCGGATTTTTCCCGTTTGAAAAGATCCTGCTGGCCTTCGTGATCAGCCTGTCCGCGTCGACACCCGCCTTTGCCATCTTTCTCGGGCTTCCCATGGCTCCACTCCTGCCATTTGCCATGCTCTGGCTCGGCCTGCGGCGCATGCACCTGTCCGCGGAAGGCCGAGAGCGCGCGGGCGAGCCGGGTCACATTTCCGGAACGGCATCTGCCTGAGCTTCGGTTTTCCGCAGTCTCTCACGGTGTGCGATATAAAGACCGCTGCCGATAATGAGCGCGATGCCGGCCCAGGTCGGCCCGTCGGGGAAATCGGAAAAGACGAGATATCCGAACAGCGTCGCGCCCACGATCTCCACATATTGCAAAGGCGCCAGCAGACTGGCGCTGCCGCGCTGAAAGGCTGCGACGACCAGTCCGTGTGCCGCAAAGGAGATCAGGCCGATCAGCGCAAGCAAAGCCGTCTGGCCCGGTGTCGGCATCACGAATTCATATCCCTCGACCTGAGCGTAGGAGCCGATGAGCAGGGCGCAGCCAAGCAGGAGGGCACCGGAAAGGCCAGCCCCGAACTGGATCGTCAGAAGGTCGTCTTCAACCGGATAAAGCTTGTTGATCAAAAGATAAAATGAAAAGACGAGGGCCGTGAAGGCAGGCAGCAGGCTGACAAGCCCGATTTCCGCAAGGTTCGGGCGCAGGATGATCATGGCCCCGAGCAGCCCGACGAGGATCGCGCCGATCCTGCGGATACCGACCTTTTCTTTCAGGATGACCGCGGCGAGCACGGTCAGGATCATGGGCTCAATGAAAAAGATCGATATCGCGGTGGCAACCGACATGTACTTCACGGCCGTGAAGAAGCTCAGGGAAGCAACCGCAAGCAGGATCCCACGCACGAAATTGATCACCGGCTGCCGCGCCCTGAGCCGGGTGATCCGGCCTGCGGCAACGGCAATGACGAGACAGATGAGGAATTGAAAGAAGAAGCGGCCGAACGTCACTTCAAGCGCAGGCAGCCAGGCGGACAGGTATTTCGCGGCGATGTCCATGACTGGAACGATAAGCATCGCGGTCGTCATCAGCAGCATGGCCAGCATCGGGCTGTGCGGCACGTGCACCCGCGTCGATACTGCCGTCACGCGTCAAGATCCAGAAGTTTCAGGTCGACATCCGAGAGCGGCCTGATCGAGGCGAGTGCAGCACGGGCTTCCTCGCTGTCCCTGTTCATTTGCGCCACAAGGGCATCCGCAGTCTCGAACTTTTCCTCGCCGCGCAGATGGGAGACCAGATGAACCCGGAGCGGCTGACCGTAGAGATCGCCTGAAAAATCGAACAGGAACACTTCGAAGACGACGGCACCATTGTCGAAGGTGGGTCTGCGCCCGTAGCTGGCAACGCCATCATACCAGCCGTCCGGCGCCTTCACCTTGACTGCATAAATGCCTTCAAGCAGGGGGCAGTCGGCGTTCATGTGAAGGTTCGCGGTCGGGTAGCCGAGATCGCGCCCGCGCTTGTTGCCATGCTCGACGGTTCCCTCGAAAAACCACCTGTACCCAAGAAGGGCATTGGCCTGCGCGATATCGCCCGTGCCGAGACAGTGTCTTATGCGCGTTGAAGAGATCACTTCAGCGCCTTCATCTTCCGCGCGCTGCACGATGGTCACCCCGAACCCGTGCTCGGCTCCGGCTGTGCGCAGATAGTCCGGCGTCCCTTGCCTGGCCTTGCCGAAGTGAAAATCATACCCGGTCACGGCATGCGAAATCCCGAGTGTGTCGATCAGGATATCCTGAACGAAAGCGCTCGCCTCGATGCCCGCAAACGCCTTGTTGAACGGCAGGATCAACGCGCCGTCCAGCCCGCAGACTTTCAGCATGTCGACCTTCTGCGGTGCCGGCGTCAGCCGGAAGACCGGTTCGGACGGGTTGAAAACGGTTCGCGGATGCGGCTCGAAACTCATGGCGAACACCGGATGATTCATGCCGCGGCCAAGCCCGAGCGCCGCGTCGAGAACGGCACGGTGTCCGCGGTGCAATCCGTCGAAATTGCCGATCGCGACGACGCCGCCCTTCAGCTCATCTGGAAACGCATCCAGGCTGTTGGCAACCAGGAAATCGGCGGATCGGGACGGATTCATGCAGCAAACCTTCGCGCAGAGTGTCGGCCGGAACGGCTAATTTGGAAACGGCAATCAGGGCAAGCATTCGGACCGGCACCGCTTGCCGGCGCCGGCGAGGAAACTGCCGCGTGTGCGTGAAAACGTCAAGGTGGCTAAATCGCACCACCTTTCAAACCGGTCCTGCGCTCAGGAAGGGGCCCTGTCTTCGTCGCGGCCAGGAACCTTCACAAGGGCTTCGCCTTCAAGAACAACAGTCTCGTCCACACTGCAGATACACGAAAGCCGGGCGCGGTTGCCCCGTTCCATCAGCTCTTCGACGGTCACCGTTACTTTGACGTCGTCGCCGATCTTTACGGGTGCCTTGAAGTTGAGCGTCTGTGACAGATAGATCGCGCCGGGTCCCGGCAGCCGCGTTCCCAGAACGGCCGAAATCAGGCTTGCCGTGTAAAGGCCGTGCGCGATCCGCGTCTTGAAGGGTGTGCGCGCTGCGAAGTGTTCGGACAGGTGTATCGGATTGCGGTCGCCAGACACTTCGGCGAATCCGACAACATCCGAGGAACTGACATGTTTGACGAGTTCTTCTTGCATCCCTGTTTCCAGGTCTTCGAAGTAGAGTGTTCGCAGTTCCAACATTGTGATTTCCGCCCGGTTTGATCTTCTTTGCCCTCGGCGTGGACGCTAGGGGGGACAAGGTTTTCTGGCAATTATGCTTTCGGCGAAGAAAAAAGCTTGCGTTATTAACGGTCTTTTCAGGTGAGGCGAGTAATGTCCATTGTGTGTGGGGAGGTGAGGACACGAATGTGTGTCGCTCTCCTTCGGAGTCAAATCGCGTATCCACCGGCCCACGGCCAGGGGCCGCGCTTATTGACAGTATGGAGTAGACAATGGCCCTTGATCTTCAGATGCCGGTCCTCGTGGTCGATGACTACAAGACGATGATTCGCATCATTCGGAACTTGCTGAAACAGCTTGGTTTCGAAGACATCGACGATGCCGCGGACGGCACGGAAGCCTTGGAAAAAATGAAGCAGCGCCGCTATGGTCTGGTCATTTCCGATTGGAACATGGAGCCGATGACCGGTTACGAGCTGCTCAAGCAGGTTCGCTCCGACTCCGGTCTCAGCAAAACCCCGTTCATCATGGTGACGGCGGAATCCAAGACTGAAAACGTCATCGCCGCCAAAAAGGCCGGCGTGAACAATTACATCGTGAAGCCGTTCAACGCGCAGACGCTGAAAGGCAAGATCGAGGCAGTCTTCTCCGAGTAACGTCTTCTTGCACCTGGCGGGACCGATGTAGGGGGCTCCGCCGGTGCAGGCAGAACGACCGGGTTGTCGGGTCCCAGTGCGGACGATCAGCAACACAAAAGCCGGTGAATTACGAAAAGCGCGCCAGCCCTTCAGGCTGGGACGCGTTCCGGGGGGGCTTTCGCATGGGGAGGCTATCCTAATGGCCGATATCAAGCAGGAAAATGTCGCTCGCGTCATCGATTTCCTGGAACAGAACAAAGAACGCGACGGCGAAGTTTCACTGACCGATGTCATGCATCTCGCCGAAGTCATGTCCGGCTCAATGCACGATTTCCTGTCCACCGTCCAGCCGACGGTAACCGATGAGCTGAGAGCCATCGGCAAGGAAATTGCCCGCATGAAGGTGGAAATTTCGCAGCTTCGCGCAAATGACATGACCGGCAACAAGATACCGGATGCCGGCCGTGAGCTTGATGCGATCGTCGAGGCGACGGAAGACGCCACCAACACGATCATGGAAGCTGCCGAAGAAATCATGGGCGCCGACACCAGCGACCCGGCTGCCTATCAGGAACTGGTCAGCAACAAGATGATCAGCATCTTCGAGGCCTGCACATTCCAGGACATCACCGGACAGCGTATTTCGAAGGTCGTGACCACGCTGAACTACATCGACGAGCGCGTGTCGTCCTTCATCGAGCATCTACGCATTCCGGGCGATCTGGATGCGGAGTTCGAGGAAACCGAAGAGGAACGTCGCCAGCGCGAGCTGATCCTGCACGGGCCGCAGCACAGCGGCGAGGGCGTTTCCCAGGATGACATCGATTCCATGCTGATGGATGCTCAGGCGGATATCGACAAACTGTTCGACTGACCGCGTTCACGCGCCACGTTGTTCAAAGGTCGCCATTGGCGGCCTTTGTCGTGTTTACCACCACAGCCGCGGCAACGCAGCGCGGGCGCGCAAGCCTTCCTCGATGAGGCGTTTGCGGATCAGGTGTTCTTCCGGCGCTTCGCTCGGCCCGAAATCGGACGCATGGATACCCGCCGTGATGAACAGGACATCAATGTCCTGGGAAACGGCCCCGCGGATGTCAGTCGGCAGGCCGTCGCCGATGGCAAGCACGTCTTCCTTCGCGACCGGCTCACCCGAGAGATCCTCCAGCCGCTTCAGCGCCGCGTGGTAGATAGGGGCATGGGGTTTGCCGAGGATCGCGACTTCGCCACCAAGGTCCTCGTAAAGACGCGCAAGCGCACCGGCACACCAGACCAGCTTGTCGCCGCGTTCAACGACGATGTCCGGATTGGCGCAAATCATCAAGAGCCCCCGGTCCGCGAGTTTCTGAAGCCGGTCCCGGTAGTCGTCGGGCGTTTCGGTCTCGTCGTCGACAAG
>JBCDEN010000698.1:0-2578 GCA_039179715.1 Pseudomonadota bacterium | reverse complement strand
CGCAAGCACCGTGTCGATTTCGCCGGATGAGACCAACGTCTTCAGTGCGTCAAAGGTCAGGTTGCCAGGCATTTTTGGTGTTCCGCAAGTTTAGGTTTTCAGGTCTCGGGCATTGGAATCTGCAGTCCCGGGGAACCACGTCCCCGGGACCGGTCTGGTTGAACCTTAACCGAAGTTGTAAGGAGGTCCTGCCTGGTTGATAACGGAGTTGTATTCTTCAAAGATCGAGATGATCTTTGCCTGCAGCTCGCCTTCTGCAGCGATCTCTTTCCAGAAATCCTTCGCTGCGTTTTCAACCTCGGCCCATTCGGCGGCCGGAACGGTGCGGAGCTGCAGCTTGTCACCCGTCGCACGCAGACGCGCCTCGCCGCCCCAGTACCACTGGTTCCGGTAGGTGTGACCGGCCTCGGTGGCGGCCAGCACGAGCTGTTTCAGATGGTCCGGCAGATCCGCCCAGCGTTTCTGATTGACGAACCACGAACCGATCCAGGCACCGGAAATGTTGTTGGTCAGGAAGTAGTCGGTCACGTCCGCCCATCCGACGGTGTAATCTTCGGTGATACCGGACCATGCCATCCCGTCGAGTTCGCCGGTTTGCACGGCAACCTCGGCATCCTCATAAGGAATGGACACCGGAACAACGCCGAATTTCGAAAGGAAGCGGCCGGCCGTCGGGAACGTGTAGAGCTTCAGCCCTTCGAGATCCGCGACCGACTTGATTTCCTTCTTGGTGTTGAAGTTGCAGGGGTCCTGACCCGCGGCGGAAATCCAGGAAACGCCGACCTTTTCGTATTCGGACCGCCAGATGTCGGCAAGACCGTACTGGTTGAACAGCACCGGCACATCCAGGATATGCTTGGTCGCGAACGGGAAGTAGCCGCCAAACTGACGCAAGGGCGTCGGTGACGCCATGGAATCGTCGTCAGAGTGAACGGCATCGATCGTACCACGCTGGAGAGCCTGGAACAGTTCGCCCGTCGGAACGATCTGGTCGGCATAGAACAGCTCGATCTGCAGCTCGCCGTTGGAGGCGTTGTTGACGTAGTCCACCATCGGCTTCGTCACATGTTCGCCAAGCGCACCGCCGGCATAGGTCTGCAGCCGCCACTTGATCGGCTCCTGCGCCAGCACGGCTGGTGCTGCCAGCGTTGCGGCACCGGCAGCAGCTGCTGTTCCCAGGCCTGCGTTCTTCAGAAAATCACGTCTGTTAGTCATCACATGTTCCCCTTTTTCAACTTACGATCCCTGCGGCCGGGCCTTTTTCAGACCCGCTCGATACCGCTGCTTCCAATCCGTTTCCTCCGGATCTTATCTTTTTTGTCCCGTTCCCAACCGTCATTTTCCGTAAACCAGATTAGGCAACCAGAGCGCGATTTCCGGGAAAATCATGACAAGCGCAAGCGCCAGGACCATCACCAGGACGAACGGGGTAATCGACCCGTAAATGTCCCGAAGGGTGATATCCTTCGGCGCCATCGCGCGCATCAGAAAGAGGTTGTATCCGAATGGCGGCGTCATATAGGCGATCTGTGTCGTGATGGTGTAGAGCACACCATACCAGATCAGGATGTCTCCGCGCGGCATGCCCAGATCCAGCGATCCCACGAGCGGCACATAGAGCGGGGCCACGATCACCAGCATCGCGGTGTCGTCCAGGAACGTGCCCATGACCAGGAATGACAACTGCATCAGGATCAGGATCATCCAGGGCGACAGGCCGAGCTGTTCCGTGAACAGGTTCTCGATCGCCTTCACGGCACCCAGACCGTCGAACACGGCACCGAACCCGAGCGCCGCCAGGATGATCCACATGAACATGCAGGAGATGCCAAGCGTGTTTCTCAGGCACAGGATCAGGATATCCCAGGTCATCCGCCGCTTGACGATGGATGCGAGCAAGGCTGTCAGCGCACCAACCGCCGACGCTTCGACCAGGCTGGTTTTCCCCATCACGAAGGGCACCATCATGACGGCGAAGATGAAAAGCGGCAGCAGGCCGGCGAGCAGAAGGACGTACTTGTTGTCCCCGGACGCGTCGCGTTCTTCGTCTGAAATGGCCGGCCCGAGATGCGGCTGTATCCGGCACCTGATCGCGATGTAAATGACGAAAAGCGCGGCCATCATCAGGCCCGGAACCGCACCGGCGAGCCAGAGCTGACCCACGGGCGCCCGTGCGATCATGGCGTAAAGCACGAGAACGACGGATGGCGGCACCAGGATCCCGAGCGAAGACCCGGCCTGGATCACCCCCGTGACCATGCGCTTGTCGTATTTTCGTTTGAGCAGTTCCGGCAGTGCAATCGTCGCACCGATGGCCATCCCGGCAACCGAAAGACCGTTCATCGCCGAGATCAGAACCATCAGCAGGATGGTCCCGATCGCCAGCCCGCCGTTGATCGGTCCCATCCAGACGTGGAACATCTTGTAAAGATCGTCGGCGATCTTGGTCTCCGACAGCACGTAGCCCATGAAGATGAACATCGGCAGCGTCAGCAGCGGATACCATTTCATGAGCTTCATGGCCGCGGAAAACGGAATGTCGCCGCCGCCGGTGCCCCAAAGGAGGATCGCGGCGATG
>JBCDEN010000363.1:0-4936 GCA_039179715.1 Pseudomonadota bacterium | reverse complement strand
GAACGAGCCCATGGTGCCGAAGGATCTGGTTGAACGGCTGGAGCAGGGTCAGGGGCGCAAGGGCTAGGGATACGGACCAGGACCCGGACCCGTGCCCTCGTCACCTGAATCTGAAGGTCGACGCATTTTTTGCAGCGAGCTTCAAATTCACCGCACTGGGGCAGGCTGACTGCGCCAGCCCGTTTGTGCCGAAACTGGAGTGATGGAATGCGTTCTCCCGGTGGACCGAGATTTGCATCGTTTCTGGACTACATGGTGCGCCACCGCACGGCGGCGAACCTGCTTCTGGCGCTCATGCTTCTCGCCGGCGTCGCAGCCGGGTCCCAGATCAGAACGCAGTTCTTTCCCGACTTTGTCCGCGAGGAAGTGGATGTCCGCATCTACTGGACCGGGGCCGGTCCGGAGGATATGGACCGCTCGGTGGTTGAAATTCTCGGACCGCAGCTGCTGACGATCAACGGCGTCGACGAGGCGACGTCGGTAGCGCGCGAGGGCAGCGCGACCATAAATATCGAGTTCGAAGACGGCTGGGACATGGGCCTTGCCTCCGACGAGGTGAAGATTGCCGTTGACCGGATCCGCTCCAGTCTCCCGGATGGCATTGAAGAACCTGTCGTTTCGCGCGGAGCCTACCGCGATCGCGTGACCGATGTGGTGATCTACGGCCCCGTCGATATCGATCAACTGGCGCGGTTCGCGGAAGATTTGCAAACGGTCCTGTTCCGCGAAGGGGTCACGAGAGTGACCGTCCAGGGGCTCGCCGACCCGATCATCCGGATCAATGTGGGCGAGGGCATGCTGGTGCGGCACGACCTGACCTTGCGCGATGTGGCCGATGTCGTTGCCGCCGAAATGGAAACCACGCCTGCGGGTGATGTCAGCGGCAGCGGAGCGCGCCTGAGAACCGGACAGACGCGGCGCAGCGAACAGGAGCTCGGCGAGATCGTTCTGAGAGCTCCAAGCCAGGGCGAGAAGCTGGAGCTGCGAGAGGTTGCGGATATCGTGACCGAAGGCGTTGAGAGTGGCCGGGCCTATTATCACAAGGGCATGCCCGCCGTTGTTCTGCGGATCGACCGGAGCGCCCAGGGCGACACGATTTCGATCCAGCGGGCGGTCGAGCGTATCACTGCCGAATACCAGAAGACACTTCCGGAAAATGTCGTGGTGCAGCTGACGCGGACACGTTCGCAGAACATCATCGACCGGATGAACATCCTGGTTGAAAACGGGCTGTTCGGACTCGCGCTGGTCCTGGCGTTCCTGTTTCTGTTCCTGTCCGCGCGCACGGCATTCTGGGTCGCGGCGGGGATTCCCGTCGCCATGTTCGCAACCATCGGCCTCATGTATGCCTTCGGCCTGACGCTCAACATGGTTTCGGTGTTTGCGCTGATCATCTGTCTCGGCATCGTGGTCGACGATGCGATTGTGGTCGGCGAACACGCGGATTCGCTCCATCGCAAGGGTTACCCGCCGGCGGAAGCCGCCAGCCTTGCCGCGCGGCGGATGACAGCGCCGGTCTTCACGGCGTCGATCACCACCCTGATCGCCTTTGTCGGCCTGGTTTTTGTCGGTGGCCGCTTCGGGACGCTCATTGCCGACATTCCCTTCACCGTGGCCGTGGTGCTGATCGCAAGCCTTGTGGAGTGTTTCCTGATCCTGCCCGCGCATATGAACCATGCCCTGTCCGCCAGCAAGAAACAGCGCTGGTACGACATGCCGAACAGGGTCTTCAATCGTGGCTTCGTCTGGTTCCGGGAGCGTGTCTTCCGCCGGTTCATTAACTGGATCCTCACCGTTCGTTATCCGGCGCTCGGGTTTGCGTCGATGGTGCTGCTGCTGTCCCTCGCGCTTTTCTTCGATGGTAGCGTGCGCTGGCGTTTCTTCAATGCGCCGGAACGGTCGGTGGTCTCCGCCAGCATCGCGATGATGCCGGGTGCGGACCGGGACGATACCAAGGCGATGATCGCGGAAATGGAGCGTGCGCTCGATGTCGTCAATGAGCGTTACGGGCAGGACTATGGCGACGCGCCTGTCCAGTTCGCCCTGTCGACCGTCGGAGGGACCGCCGGGCGCGGCCTGAGCGGAGCCGACAGCAAGGATGTCGATCAACTCGGCGGGATCTCGATTGAGCTGATCGATCCGGATCTGCGCCCCTATTCCGCGTTCAAGTTCATCGGCGACTGGCGCAAGGAAATCAAACGCCCGCCATTGCTCGAAACCCTTGCCGTGCGCGGCGAGCGCTCGGGGCCGGGCGGCGATGCGATCGATGTCCGGCTGTTCGGAACGTCGACCGAAAACCTGAAGGCGGCCGCAGAAAGCCTCAAACAGGCGCTTGCTCCGCTTCCGGGCGTCAGCGCGCTTGAGGACACGCTGGCCTATGACAAGCCGGAACTCAATCTCAGCCTGACACCCAAGGGGGAGGCCCTCGGTTTCAGTACCGATGATGTTGCGCGCATCCTGCGCAACCGCCTCGAGGGCATCGAGGTTGCGGAGTTCCCGGTCGGCCGGCGCACCGCGAAGGTGAAGGTCCTGATGCCGGACGAGGAGACGGATGCCTCATTCCTCTATACCACGCGCATTCGCACGGAGACGGGCACCTACGTTTCGCTGAGCGAGATTGTCAAGGCAGACAGCAGCTACGGCTTTGCGTCCATCCGGCGCAGCGATGGCCTGCGGACACTGACTGTCAGCGGGGATGTCTCGGAAGACGACCCGGAAGCTGCGACCCGGGTAACGGCGTTCCTCGAAAACGAATTGTTGCCGCAGTTGTCCGCCGAGTTCGATGTCGAAAGCGAGCTGGCCGGTCTGGCGGAGCAGGAAAAGTCGTTCCTGTCGGATGCGATGATCGGCTTCGCGCTTTGCCTTGCCGGGATCTACCTCGTGCTATGCTGGATATTCGAGTCCTGGACCCGACCGCTGATGATCATGATCATCATCCCCTTCGGTTCGATCGGCATGCTTTGGGGGCACTATATCCACGGTGTGCCGTTGTCGATGTTTTCAGTCGTCGGCTTTATCGGCATGTCCGGGATCATCATCAATGACAGTATCGTGCTCGTGACCACGATCGACGAGTACGCGCGCAAACAGCCGTTCCGGCAGGCTCTGATCAGCGGGGTTTGCGACCGGCTGCGTGCCGTTGTCCTGACAACCGCGACGACGGTGTTCGGTCTTGCGCCACTGCTCTTTGAAACGAGCCGGCAGGCACAGTTCCTCAAACCGACCGTGATTACCCTGTCTTACGGGTTGGGCGTCGGCCTGTTCCTGGTAATCCTGCTGGTACCGGCGCTGCTTGCTGTTCAAAGGGACTTTGGTCAGTCCGTCTCAAGTGGACGCCGGCTGCTCAAGGCAAAAGGGCGTCCTGCGCTGCCCGGCAAAGGTGGTGAAACGCCAACCGCCTAGCAAGCTGTCTCCTGATCTAGTCACCTGAATCTGAAGTTCGACTCATTTTGCAGCGGGCTTCGAACGAACTTCAGATTCACCGCACTAGCGAAGCTCGGCGGCGGCGTTGTCCGGAACAGGCGCGGCCGGCTGCCGCGTGTCGGCAAAGGCAGGCACGGCCGCTTCAAATGCCTCCATCCAGGCGACGAGTTTGGGGTGGTCTTGCCTCCAACCGTCGCCGAACCGCATGTCGAGGTAGCCAAGCGCGCAGGCAAGCGTCAGCGTGGCTGCGTCGACGTCAGCGGCGGTTGCAGGTGCCGGAGGGGTGTTGTTCTCGAAATGGGCGAGACCGCGTTCCACCTTCGAGCCCTGGTAGGCATCCCAGGCCGGATCGCGGTAATTGGGCTGCTTGAAGCGTTTTTCATAAACACGCAGCAGCGCGGCATCCATGATGCCGTCGGCAAGCGCCTGGTCCCGAAGGACGGCAAAGCGGGCTTCTCCGGCGGGGAACAGCCTGTTGCCCCCAGCCAGAAAATCCAGGTACTCCAGAATGACGGCGCTGTCGTAAAGGACATCGCCATTTTCAAGCACAAGGGCAGGGATCTTTCCGAGCGGGTTCTGCCCGCGAAGGCTGTCTGACGGATCAGCGGTGTTGGCATCGACGACCTCGATCCGGTCCTTGAGGCCAAGCATCGCCATGGCCACTTTCACCTTGCGTCCGAACGGGGAGGGCGGCGACGAGCGAAGTTTCATCATGGGAGGTCTCCTGAAACGGGGCGGGCTCACACAAAGACGGTGTGACGCTTTGCAGATGTTTTCTTACCGGGCGGGCGGCGGTACGGACAGGCTGTCGGTGCTGCAGCCGCGCCGGTCGACATTGGGGCAGGATCTGAACTCAAGGTCCTTGGTCAGGCAAATCCGTATCTCTTCGAACTCACCCCTGGAACAGGAAACCGCCATTGCGTTTTCGTCAAGGCCGGGGTTGGCCAGACGAAAGGCTTTCTCAACGGTCTGGGGAGACGCCTTGCCGCGTTTTTGCAGTTTCGTAAAGGCACCGGGGATCGAGATCCTTTCAAAGGCACGCCGGGTCAGGTCGAAATAGTCTTCCGGCTCCAGGCCCGAACAGGTTCCGTGCTTGCGCCACTGATGAAAGACCAGCCCGTGACTGGGCATGATGTCCTCCATGCCGACCGCAATGCTCCTGTCGATCCTCTTGGGGCCCCGGCACGATTGCGGGTAGCCGCGCTCGTATTGCGGCCAAAGACCATGCACGACGAAGCGAAACGGATCGCGGACGTCGCATTGATGGGGGTTGGCGTCCGCGCCTTCCTGTTTGCAATAGGTCGGCGACCAGGAGAGCGACAGCACATAAAAATCGAAGTCGCCGGGCTCATCGGCGAGAATTGCCGTTGAAACGAAAACCGAAACCAGAAGAGCCGTCAGGCTGCAGGCACGGCTCGAAAGGGCCATGACCAGATCTGACTTACTGAGGTTTGGTGGTTCTGCAATGAGATCCGTAGACGCGCCACTTGTCGAGTTCCGACAGGCAGGTTTC
>JBCDEN010000633.1:0-2948 GCA_039179715.1 Pseudomonadota bacterium | reverse complement strand
GTCCTCGGCCATGATCATTGGTGCGATGCCATTCGGCGTTGGCGGCATCATCTACCTGAATTGCGCCGGATTACATCAGCCTGCTGTTCACCACGACAGGTGGCAACATCATCATTGGCGGTTGTCTGTTCTGGATGTTCATCGGCATCATGGTCATGCGCCACATGATCAACTTCGACTTTTAAGGGGGCGGCATGGATCTGGAAACACTTGCATCGAGCCAGTTTCTTGCAGGGCTGCTTGCGATGGTCGCGGTCACCGGTACGATCTTTTCACTTGTCGCTCCCATTCTTTCGCGTGACACGCTGAAGACACGCATGAAGTCCGTCGCCCTGGAACGTGACAAGCTGCGCGCCAAGGAACGCGCGCGGTTGCAGGCCAACCAGCAGCAGGACGCGCGCGCGTCCCTTCGCAATCAGCCGAAGGCCCAGATGAAAAGCCTCGTCGATCGGCTCAATCTCAGGGAAATGCTCTCCGACGAAAACACGACCCACAAGCTGAGGATGGCTGGTTATCGCGGTTCGGCGCCGCTCTACTACTACCTGACTGCACGCGTTGCCATTCCGGTCGTCCTGCTGGTCATTGCTTTGTTCTATTCCCTGGTGGTGATCCCGGACTGGTTGCCGACGGTAACCAAGGTGTGTCTTTCCATCGCAGTCGCCGGTGTCGGCGCATTCCTGCCGAACCTGTTCCTCAAGAACAAGATCGACAAGCGCAAGCTCAACATTCAGCGTGCGTGGCCGGATGCGCTCGATCTCATGCTGATCTGCGTCGAGTCGGGCATGTCCATCGAGGGCGCGTTTCAGAAAGTCGCGGAAGAGGTCGGTATCCAGTCGGTCGATCTCGCCGAGGAACTGTCGCTGACAACGGCCGAACTGTCCTATCTCAGCGAGCGCCGCTCAGCTTATGAAAACCTTGCCAAGCGGACGGGCGTCGACGGCGTCAAGAACGTGATGATGGCGCTGGTACAGGCGGAACGTTACGGAACGCCGGTCGGCACCGCGATCCGCACCATGGCTGACGATACGCGCGAACAGCGCATGCTGTTCGCCGAGCAGAAAGCCGCCTCGCTGCCGCCGAAGCTGACGGTCCCGATGATCATTTTCTTCCTGCCGGTTCTGTTCTTCATCATCATGAGCCCGGCCGTCATGCAGGTCATGGACCTGGACGGCTTTTAGGAGCGGGCGGGGCCGCGCACCGGCAAGCTGAAAAACGCAATCCGATACCCCGCCGATCCACACCGGTCGGCGGGGTTCTTGCGTTCGCGCTGGCGTTTTTTGCAAAACCAGGCCTTTTGAGCCGGCAACGTGGCTTGTCAATTCGCTGGCCGCTCCCGACAACTGTTGCGATTCCAAAAGCGGTGAAGGAGATCGACATGATCGAAGCCCCTCCAATCCTGACCATCAAGGCATCCATGAGACGGCCGACCGGGCAGCAGATCGCATCCTTTCAGGACGTTTCGACCGGCATCGTGGTTGACGCTCTTTATGGGGCGGGTGCCTTGTCGCGAAACATTGCGCCCATCGGTTTTGGCCGCGATCTGAACTGCGTCGCCGCTGGTCCCGCGCTCACCGCCGATTGCGGTGCTGCCGATGTACTGGCGGCCTTTGCCGCGCTCAATTACATCCGGCCCGGCGACGTTGTGGTGTCGTCCTTTGCAGGCCACACTGGCTGCGCCGCCGGCGGAGACGGTCTCGTTGGCATGATGAAGAATTGCGGGGCGTCAGGATTTGTCACCGACGGTCCAATGCGCGACTACGCCGGGATCGTGAAGGCCGGACTTCCGGTCTGGTGCGCCGGACTGACACCTGCATCGCCGCACATGTCCGGACCCGGTTCCGTCGGCACTCCGATCCAGATCGGTGGACAGCAGATCGAAACGGGAGACATGATCGTTGCCGACCGGGACGGTGTCGTGGTCATCCCGTTCGAAAGACTGGACGAGGTCATTGCCAATCTTGAGAAAGTGCGCGCTGCCGAGAAGGTGCAGGACGAAAAGGTCGCCGCCGGCATGCGTTTCCCCGACTGGGTCGGGGAACTGCTGGACAGCGGCCGGGTATCGATCAGGGATTGACGACCGTCCGGGGGCGGCAAGCCGGTTCCGGTTGCCGTTCCGCGAATGCGTTGATCAACTGCGCTGGCGGCTCTGCATCATCGCCTGCAGATAGGCGATGTTCGCCTTCGCCTGGCGCGGATCCAGTTCTGCGGTCGCAACCTCGACGGCTTCGTCAAATTTCCCCTGCACACCGAGAACCAGCGCCAGGTTCTGACGGACACGGCTGTCCGCGCCCGGCAGGCTGGCAGCGCGCCTCAGGGTGTATTCGGCGTCGGGCAGCTTGTTGGACAACAGATAGGACAGTCCGAGATTGTTGAGCAGGCTCGGATCGTCCGGCGCGATCTTGAGCGCCTGCTTGTAGAGTTTGCGTGCTTTCTCGTGCTCGCCCGTCTGGTCGTAGATCGCAGCTTCCGCCGACATGATCCTCCAGTCCGGCGTATCGGGCCGTTGCGCCCGGCGCAGCACATTGAGGGCTTCCTCGAACCGGCCGTTCATGGCGAGGATCTTGCCGTAGGCCGACGAAATCTCGAGGTCTTTCTGGTGGGCGATGACGCCGGCTCTCAGGACCGCCAGCGATTGCTCGATTTGACCATTCTGGCTGAGCGCATTGGCGTACCCGAGAATCGCGGTGCGGTTGCTGCGGTCTTTTTCATAAGACTTGGCCCACTTGGAGACTTCCGCACGCGCCAGATTTGACCCCGGGCTGGCGGAGTGGGTCCCGTTGGCGGGAGAATAGGTGCCTGTATTGGACTTGTTCGACGCGCATCCGGTCACCAGCGCAAGTGCGGTCAGGGCTACGAGCGCGGACACCGCCCTCTTGCGGTGTGAGACGGATCCTGTTCTGGGCGCTTGCATTTTCAACATCCTTGTTGTCCGCAGCTGTGAAGGTCCC
>JBCDEN010000744.1:0-2272 GCA_039179715.1 Pseudomonadota bacterium | reverse complement strand
GCGGGATTTCTCGAGGGCTCGGGCGGCCTCGTCCGTCCGGCCCATGACTTCTAGAATGCTGCCGTAGTTTTTCCAGGTCCAGCTGGAATGCACCTTGTCTCCCAGTCTGTCTGCAAACAGGGCCCGCGCCTTCAGCGCATCGCGGCTGGCCCTGGCCGCGTCCAGCATGATCATCATGAAGACATCGCGCTGCGCGGCGCTGCCGCCGATACGGTTCAGGCTGTAGCGTACGGGCTCCATGCGGGCAACGGCGGCGGCGAAATCGCCGTCGCGGGCCTTTTGCAGACCGTCGGCAATTGCAAGGCCGACGTCGGCACAGATCCGCGCCTGTGTGCCGTCCAGGACGGACCATTCCTGCAAACCGTCCTGGAGTTGCCGCGCCGCGTCTCTGTCGCCATTGGCCACCAGGGCCATGAGGTAGTGCAGGGAAACGAAGATCAGGTCCTTGTCACCAAGGTGTTTTTGGGCCACGTCCGAAAGGTCGCTCCAGCGGCCGCCGACATCGATCCCGAACATTTCCAGTCGCCAAAGCAGCGACGAACAGTTGCAGATGTCGAGATAGAAGTCGGATTCAATGTCGGACGCCACCTGCTCGTCGTAAATCTTCAGAACAAGGTCGAATTCTCCGCGCTCCAGGTGGTAGAGACATTTGTGCCAGTAAAGGTGAAAGCGGAAATTGTTGACGGTCGACCAGTCCTTCTCAAGGCCGGCGACCCATTCGATCCCTTCCTCGTGGCGCTCCGTCATCTCCAGCACATGCGCAATCGAGTGAACCGACCAGGCATCTTTCGGATTGCGGGCCACGGCCGCGCGACCGTAGTCTTCGGCCTTTGCGTATTCGCCCGATTCCTCAAGGCCGAACGCATACATGCCCAGTAGAAAACCGTAGTCCGGGTGACCCTCTGACCACAGCGGAAGCACCCGAGCGAGCGAGTCGCGCATCTGACGGCCGTTGCCGGAATAAAAATGCGTGAAATGGGCGAGCCGCAGCGCCAGTCCGTCGCCTGGGTGCTGAAGCAGGATGTCCTCCCAGATGCGCGTGGTTTTTTCCAGATCGCCGGCGCACCAGGCAGATAGGGCCGCGGCATGCTGCCTCTCGCGTTCGTTTGCATCAATCCTGGAAAGGTGTTCGTTCAGACCCTTGGAGACCTTCGCCGCACGGGCGGAATGGTTTGAGCTGCCCATCAACTTGGCGAAATAGCCTTTCGCACACAGGGCCATGGGCATGTCCGGATCGGTTTCCAGAAGGCCTTTCAGGATCGCGCCCGTGTCCCGCCGAAATCCCATATAGGCGGAGGTGAGTCTTGAGAAGTCGCGGGCGCTCTCAGGCGAACTCGCGCTGTAGCTCAGATCGTTCGCATCCTTGTAGCTGCTCAGTCCCATACCGATCGGTCTCCCCATCGCCGGAACCTTGCGTGCTGTGCCTCAAGTTCCCCGGCGCGTCTGCGGTGTCTTTATCCCAAGCACGGAACCGGCGACCTGTGTTTTCAGGATCTGCGCTGTTCCGCCGCCGATCGTGAACATGCGGACGTCTCGGTACATGCGCTCAAGCGGCTCCAGATCACCATAACCGCGTGCGCCGAACATCTGAAGTGCATCATTGACCACCTTGATCGCATTTTCCGACGCAAACGCCTTGGCCTGAGCCGCCTTCGTGATTTCTGGGAACCCGGTGTCTGAGAGAACCGCGGAATGGGCGGCCTCGAACAGCATCAGCCGGGAGGCGTGAACCAGCGCCTCCATATCGGCAATCATCCATTGCAGTCCCTGGAACTCGGCAAGCGGCCTGCCGAATTGCTCCCGCTCCTTGATGTAGTCCTTGGCGCGGTCTAGCGCTCCGGCGGCCACCCCCATCGCGATGGTCCCGGCACCGACCCGCTGGCTGTTATAGGCCGTCATCAGGTCCTTGAAGCCCTGTTCAAAGCCGGATGGGGTGCGCAGAACCATGTCATCCGGCACTTCGAGATTGTCGAAGCCGAGTTCCGCTTCCGGCATGCCGCACAATCCCATCGTGCGCTCAAGGCGCACCACGGCAAAGCCATCCGGTTCGATGCCCTTCGCCGGGTCGACATGAACGAGAAAACCGCCGATGCCGAGTTCGGTCCCGTCTTCGTCAAAGGCGCGGGCAAAGATCAGGTAGAGTTTGGAAATGCCGCCTCCGGTGATCCAGTGCTTGCGGCCGTTGAGGATCCAGCAGTCGCCCCTGCGGTCCGCGCGGGTAATCATCTGCGTGGCGGCGCTGCCCGCACCCGGTTCCGAAATACAAATGGCG
>JBCDEN010000719.1:0-2403 GCA_039179715.1 Pseudomonadota bacterium | reverse complement strand
GGCGCTTCCCGTGCTGGAAAAGGCCGAAAAGATCACCGTACTGGTTATTGAAAAACGGGCGAGACCGGATCAGGGACAGCCCGGCGCGGACGTGGCCAACTACCTTGCGCGCCATAACATGAATGTCACCATCGAGGTGGTTACCAATCCGCAGACCGGCGTTGCCGACGCCGTGCTCAACCAGGTGTCCGACAACGGCCACGACCTTGTCGTCATGGGCGGCTACGGGCACAGCCGGATGCGCGAATTCCTGTTCGGCGGTGCGACGCGTGAAATCCTGGAAGCAATGACGGTTCCGGTCCTCATGGCGCACTGATTCCACTCGTCCCAAGTTGGTCCCGCGGATTGGTTTCCAATCGGTCTGCGGGACACTTTTTTGTCTTGAAGCTCGGCTAGAACTCATAAATGAGGTCGTACCCTAGGCTGCGTTTGCGATTCTGTTGATCTGTGAAAAGGCCTTTTCCGTGACCATTCGCAATCTTGAGGGTTTCTTCTCGCCCAAGTCCATCGCCGTTCTCGGCCCTTGCCGTCACACGGGCCCGATCACGGCGAGGCTGTTGGAATGCCTGCAATCGTTTGAACCCGGCCACGCCGTTTCGCTGGTCGGGATTGACACGGATGTTCCCATCGCAGGACCCAGATGCGCATCGCTGGACGATCTGCCGCAGATGCCGGACCTGGCGATTTATCTCGGCCGCGCGGAGGTGCTTCCAAAGACGATCGAAAAGCTCGGCTCAGGCGGAACGCGCGCCGTTCTGATCCCCTCGCCCGGCTACGAAACCTGGCCGGAGGATCTGATGCAGGCCTGCCGGAACGCCGCGCGCAAATTCAATGTGCGACTGATCGGGCCGGGAACGCTCGGCATTGCCGTTCCCTCCTCCGGGCTCAATGCGCTGCTTAGCGCGGAAACACCCGCGCGGGGCGATATCGCGTTTTTCTCCCGTTCCAGCGCCGTGCTGAATGCAACGCTTTCCTGGGCGAAGACCCACAATACCGGGTTTTCGTCCGTTGTGTCGCTCGGCGCGCGCACCGATGTCGACCTTGGTGATCTGATCGACTATTTCGCGCAGGACTACCGGACGCGATCCATTGTCCTGCATCTGGAGGGGATCGCCTTTCCCCGGAAGTTCATTTCCGCAGCCCGGGCAGCCGCGCGCAGCAAACCGGTGATTGTCATCCGGTCGGGCAAGAGCCTGGACAGCGGCGGATCGGGCCGCACCCATGCCGGGAGGCTGGCGGCGACCGATCTGGTCTATGAAACCGTGTTCCGCCGCACCGGCCTCCTGCGCGTCTTCGATCTCGACGAGATGTTCGAGGCACTTGAAACGCTGTCGCATATTCGCGTTCCCAGGTGCAACGAGATCGCCGTGATCGCGAATGGACGCAGCCTCGCCAGTCTTGCCGTCGACCGACTGCAGGATCTTGGCGCGCAGTTTGCCACGCTCGGCGCAGACACCAGAAAGGAACTTGAAACGCTCAGCCGGCCGGCATCGGAAAGTGACACCAAGGCCGCAAGCGGTTCGGTCATCCTGACCGAAAGCGCGACACCCGATCAGATTTCATCGGCCATTAAGACGGTCCTGAAGGACCCATCCGTCGATGGTGCCGTTGTGCTCCAGGCGGCCAGCGCGTTCACTCCGCTGAAGTCCATCGCGAAGGCGGTCACCGACGCCTCGGCGGCCGACAGAAAGCGAACAGGCAGGAAAAAGGCACTTGTCGCCGGCCTCATCGGCAGCGACGGCGCCATCCGGGCAGAACTGACCGCCGCGAAAATACCCAATTTTGCCAGCCCGGCCGAGGCAGCACGCAGCCTGATGCACCTGGCGCACGACGCGCAGGCACGCGCTTTCCTGATGGCTGTCCCACCAAGCCTGCCGACAAGCTTTTCACCTGATGTGGCACGTGCCCGCGCCATAGTCGAAGGCGCGCTTGCGCAGCACAGGACGTGGCTTGATCCCGAAGACGTCTGCGAAATCCTGAAGGCCTATGAACTGCCGATCATGGAAACCCGGATGGCTGCAACCGCCGGGGAAGCAGCAGAGTTGTCCGCCGGATTTTTCGAGACGTCCCGGCATTGCGTGGCAAAGCTCGTCTCCCCCGATCTGCCGTTCAAGTCCCGGATCGACGGTGTCCGTCTCGGCCTTGACCGCCCCGACGCGGTGCGCGCGGCTGCGCAGGAACTGATCGACAACACGAAAAGGGACTATCCGGGCGCTGCCGTTGCGGGAATCTCCGTTCATCCGATGCTTGAAGACCGCCACGGGATGGAACTTTATCTCGGACTTGCCGAAACACGCGCATTCGGCCCGGTGCTGGTGTTCGGTCACGGCGGGACATCGATCGAGGAAAGCCGGGATATCGCGCTCGAACTGCCTCCGCTCGATCTGAAACTGGCGGAGGCGC
>JBCDEN010000257.1:0-6133 GCA_039179715.1 Pseudomonadota bacterium | reverse complement strand
GAGCTCGCCCGCCCGGTCGCGCAGGCAGATGATGCTCTCGTCCGCGATATCGACGGTGAAATAGTCGCCCGGTTTCTCGAGCTGTGAAATGTGTCCGGCGAATTGCCACGTTCGTGCCAGCAAGCCGTCTTTTTCCCGTTTGAAATGGTCGGGATCCGTGTAATAGCGGGCTTCGAGCGAATGTGTCAGCTGGCTGTGAACGTTCATGAGCGGTCCTTCCACTCTTCCTGATAGAGCCCCATCTTGTGGCGGCGGGTGTGAAAGCGGTCGATGCTGGAAATGACGTCTTCGGGCGCGTCGGCGATGACAAAGGCAAGCAGCGTTTCCAACAGGGCGATCGTCGAGACGGACGAGGGAAAGAACTGCGGCGTCTCCGCATCGACAACGAACGCATGGTCGCTGCCGACGACGATGGGCGAAGCCGGGCTGTCGGAAATGGCGACGATTGTAAGCCCCTGTTCGCGCGCCGTCTCAACAGCGGCAATGACATCCGTGCGGTAGGGCTTGCACGTCATGGCGACGAGCACATCCCGCTCATCCGCGCGCGCCAGATCGTCCGTTGCAACAGACCCCATCCTCGGGATGGTCCAGATCGTGTCGACTGCCATGTCGGCAAGATAGGAAAAGTTGCGCGCATTTGAATTGTTCACACCGACGCCAAGAACGTAGGTATGGCGCGCATTCACGATCGCATCGGCTGCCGCCTTCATCGCGTTGGCATCTGTTGCTGCAAAAGTGTTCTCGATATTCGAGATCGCGCAGGCGGCCATCTCCGCAAAAAGAGCGCCGAGCTGGCCACCCTTGGCCAGCGACTGCAACCAGCGTGCGCGGTCCGGGAAATCCGTCCCGCGGCTGCGGATTGCCTCGCGAAAAGGATGACGAAAATCCTCATAACCGTCGAAGCCGACCGAGCGCGCCATGCGCACGAACGTGTTCGGCTTGACCCCTGCCGCGTCGGCAATCTCCCGGATCGAGCTGACCCCGACATCGTTCGGGTTTTCAAGGACATAGCTTGCCGCCTTGCGCAACTCCGGGGTCAGGTCCTCAAGCTCGGATGCGAGCTCGTCAAGCACTGCCTGAGGGGCCTTCAGATCTGATTTTGGTACATTCATATCATTCATGATTGACGAGAGTACATTTGTACAATTACGATGTCCATCGAAAAATCACCGGCCTGGGAGATCACACGTGTCGGAAACCGGAACGTCCAAATTGCCGTCTTCAGCCCGCGTCGTCATTGTCGGCGGCGGCATCATGGGCTGCGGCCTTGCCTATCATCTGGCCCATGAGGGCTGGTCGGATGTCGTTCTCCTGGAAAAGGCGGAACTGACCTCAGGGTCCACCTGGCATGCCGCCGGGCAGATCACCCATTCCACGTCCAGTTTCGGGCTCGGAAAATGCGTCGGCTACAACATCGATCTCTATTCCGGGCTGCTTGAGGAAGAGACGGGCCAATCGGTCACCTGGCATGGCTGCGGTTCGTTTCGCCTCGCCTATACGGAAGACGAGATGGACTGGCTGCGCCACACGATGAGTGTCGGCCGCGCTCTGCAATTCCCGATGGAACTGGTCAGGCCGGAGCGTATTCGCGAACTGCACCCGTTCTACAATCTCGATGGTGTTCAGGGTGCGCTGCATACGCCCGATGACGGCCATGCGGACCCGTCCGGCGTCACGCAGGCCCTGGCGATCGGCGCGCGCAAGCTTGGCGTCAAAATCATCCGCCGCTGCCGCGCCATGGATATCAAACAGCAGGCGACCGGTGAATGGAAAGTCTCGACCGAACTGGGTGACATCACCTGTGAGCACGTGGTCAATGCCGGCGGGACCTATGCGCGGCAGATGGGCGAGTGGAGCGGGCTGCAGCTGCCGATGACGTCGATGACGCATCACTACATCGTCACCGACACGGTGCCGGAATTCCGGGAACTGGACGAAGAGCTGCCGGTCATCCGCGATGACAAACTGGTCTCCGGTTACATCCGAATGGAACAGAAGTCCGGTCTCATCGGGATTTACGAGAAGGAAAATCCAAACACCGTCTGGGAAGACTTCTGTCCGTGGGAAGCGGAAAACGAGCTGTTCGAAGCTGATTATGACCGGATCATGCCCTGGCTGGAAAATGCCATGGACCGGATGCCGATCTTCGCCGAGCTGGGCATCAAGCGCGAAGTTCACGGGGCGATTTCGCACCCGCCTGATGGAAACCCCTTGATCGGTCCGGCGCCAGGCGTGAAGAATTACTGGTGCTGCTGCGGCACCCAGATCGGCATCGGCTGGGGTCCGGGCCTGACGCGCGAGCTTGCCCGCTGGATGGTGCATGGTTCGGCAGACATCTCCATGCGCGAGTTCGACCCG
The DNA here is from genome assembly GCA_039179715.1 of Pseudomonadota bacterium. GTDB lineage: Bacteria > Pseudomonadota > Alphaproteobacteria > Rhizobiales > Stappiaceae > Roseibium. The sequence continues at coordinate 3,775 of JBCDEN010000257.1, read as the reverse complement.
CGCCGGTTCGGCGGCTATGCCGACAAGGACTGGCAGGTCGTCAAGGCCAAGGAGGATTACTGCCTCCGCCACGAAATTCCGTTCCCGCATTTCAACCGGCTGGAAGGACGCCCGATCAAACCCAGCCCGCTTTACGAGCGCCTGAAGGAAAAGGGCGCCGTCTACGAAGAGGTCTACGGACACGAACGTCCGCGCTGGTTCACCACCGGGGACCTTGAGCAGCGGGATTACTACTCGTTCCGGCGCGCGGCGTGGCACGAGGCCGTTGCAAAGGAAATGCAGGCCGTCAGGACAACGGCCGGGATCATGGACATTTCGGCCTTCACCAAGATCGAGCTGTCCGGGCCGGATGCGGAAACCTATCTTGACCGCCTGGTCGCCAACCGGCTGCCGAGGAAAGTCGGCGGTATTGCCTTGACGCATATGCTCAACCGGCGGGGCCGGATCGAATTGGAACTGACGGTCGTCCGTCTGGCCGAAGACCGGTTCTACCTTGTCTGTGCAGCCTTCTTCGAGCAAAGGCTGCTCGATCATCTCGCCCAGAACGGCCATGGTGAGAATGTCAGTGTCCGCAATCTCTCGACCGACTGGGGCGCGATGACGCTGAACGGTCCGCTTGCGCGTGACATTCTGGCGCTGAATACACCGTCGGCGCTCGACAACGCGTCGTTCCGCTGGCTGACGGCACAGGAAATCGAGGTCGCCGGGCACACGGTCTGGGCGTTCCGCATGTCCTATGCCGGTGAGCTCGGCTGGGAGTTCCACATTCCACGGGACGCGATGCTTGAGGTCTATGACGCGCTCTGGAAAACCGGCGCACCCATGGGACTAGCGGACTACGGCTCCTTTGCAATGAACGCCCTGCGTCTTGAAAAAGGCTTCAAGGGGGCCGGAGAACTCACCAACGAAGTCACGCTGCCGGAAGCCGATGTCATGCGTTTCGCGAAGCTCGACAAGGGTGACTTCCTCGGCAGGGTCGCGACGGAGGCAAGTGCTGCGGCATCCACTCTGCCGTGGGTCTGTGTTTATCTCCAGATCGAGCCGGATGGGATCGAGGACGGACATGGCGGCGAAGCCGTGCTTTTGAACGGCCAGCCGGTCGGAGCGACCAGTTCGGTTGCCTTCGCTCATACCGTCGGGAAGATCCTTGCCTTTGCCTATGTCAAACCGGACGCGGCCAAGCCGGGCCAGGAGCTGGACGTCGTCATCATGAACGGTGTCCGCAAGGCCCGGGTGCTGGATGCCCCCGCCTACGACCCTGAAAGCCTGCTGCCGAGAACGGACGCCCCTGTCGGAGTGGCTGCGGAATGACGATACCGGCAACCATGAAGGCGATCGTCCTGGAAGGACATGGCGGGCTCGACAAGCTGGTCTGGCACGAGGACTGGCCGACGCCGAAACCTGAAGCAGGAGAGGTCCTGATCAAGGTTGGCGCATGCGGGCTGAACAACACGGATGTGAATACGAGATCCGGCTGGTACTCCAAGACCGTTTCGGACGCCACCACCGGTGGTGCCTACGAAGAGGTCGGCGAAGAAGATCCGACATGGGGTGGCGCGCCGATCACGTTCCCCCGCATTCAGGGCGCTGATGCGGTCGGCGAGGTTGTCGCGCTTGGCGACGGCGCTCCGCAAGTGCTGCTCGGAAAGCGCGTCATGGTGGACGGCTGGCTCCGCGACTGGTCCGATCCGCTGAACAAGGACAAGGCCGGGTATTTCGGGTCCGAGTGCAACGGCGGCTACGCCGAATACACGGTCGCCAACGCACAAAATGTCGGCGCGGTCCAGTCGGACCTGAGCGACGCGGAGCTTGCCACCTTTTCCTGTTCCTACACGACGGCGGAAGGCATGCTCAGCCGCGCGCATGTGGGGGAACGCGACACGGTCCTGGTAACGGGTGCTTCGGGTGGGGTCGGCTCCGCGGTCGTGCAGCTTGCCAAGCGGCGCGGCGCGACCATCGTCGCGCTTGCCTCGGCCGCCAAACATGATGCCGTGAAAGATCTTGGTGCGGATGTGCTGCTGGAGCGCGCGCCGGAAGATCTCACCGCGGCCCTGAAAGCTGCAACCGGACGGGAGACCGTGTCCGTCGTTGCCGACATTGTAGGCGGACCCTGCTGGGGCAATCTCATCTCGGTTCTGGAGCGCGGCGGGCGCTATACCTGTTCCGGCGCGATTGCGGGGCCGATTGTCGAATTTGACCTCAGGACGTTCTATCTGAACGACTTGACCCTGATCGGGTCCACCGTCGTCGAACCGCATATCTTCAAGGATCTGGTCGGCTATATCGAGCGCGGCGAGGTCAAGCCGGCCCTTGCCGCGACCTATCCGCTGAAGGAGTTTCACGCGGCGCAAACGGCTTTCATCGAAAAGAAACATACGGGAAACATCGTGGTGATCCCATGAAGATAACCCGCGTCCGGATCTTCAAGGCGGATCTGCCCTATGTGGACGGTGCCTATGGCTGGGGCGCGGGCAACGCGATCACGACGGCACGCGCATCGGTCGTGGTAATCGACACCGATGCCGGTCTTTCCGGCTGCGGGGAGTTCACGCCCTGCGGCGAGAACTACATGGTCGCCCATTCGGAAGGCGTTGAAGCGCTCGCGCGTCTGGTCGCACCGGCGCTGATCGGGGAGGACCCGTGTCAGGTCGCCCGCATCGAACAACTGCTGGATCATCTGGTTCAGGGGCACGGATATGCCAAAGCCCCGTTCGATGCCGCGTGCTGGGATCTGGCCGGCAAGGCGCTGGGTACGCCGGTCTGGATGCTGCTCGGCGGCAAGCTGACCGACGGCGCGCCGATGTACCGGGTTGCCCCGCACCGCTCGACAGAGGAAACGGTTGCCGAACTGGAGCGGCATCGCGCAAGCGGTTACCGGCAATTCCAGATCAAGGTCGGTGCGGACTGGGTTCAGGACATTGACCGGATCCGCGCAACCGTGCCGCTGCTCAAACCGGGCGAAAAGGCGATGGCGGACGCCAACCAGGGCTGGCGCGTCGACAATGCGCTTCGGGTGGCGCGGGCGACACGCGACCTCGATTTCATCTTCGAACAACCCTGCCGGACCTATGAAGAATGTCTGCAGGTGCGTCAGCGGATCGATCTGCCCATGAAGCTGGACGAGTGCGTGACCGGTCTTGCGGCTGCGCAGCGTATCGTCGCCGACAGGGCGGCCGATCTCGTTTGCCTGAAAATCTCCAACCTCGGCGGCCTGTCAAAAGCGCGCCGTGTCCGGGACTTTTTCGTCGACAACCGCATACCAGTTGTCTCGGAGGACACCTGGGGCGGTGAGATTGCAACGGCGACACTTGCCCATTTCGCGGCCTCGACACCCGAGGAATTTCTCCAGAACACCACGGATCTTCATAACTACAATACGCGGTCCACGGGATCTCCTGCTCCCAGAACCTTGAGCGGAAAACTCTACGCCTCCGATGCACCCGGCATCGGCGTGGAGCCGGACTATAACAGTCTCGGTGTGCCCGTCGCCGTTTACGGAGAGGCGGCATGAGGATCTCCCGGATCAGCGTCTGGCAAATCGATCTTCCGCTTGCCAAACCCTACTGGCTGTCCGGCGGGCGGCTGAAATTCGAAACACTGGACAGCACGTTCGTGCGGATCGATACCGACGAAGGTGTTTCGGGATGGGGGGAGGGATGCCCGTGGGGGCACACCTATCTGCCGGCTCATGGACCGGGCTTGAGATCGGCACTTGAGCTTCTTGCGCCTGCGCTGATGGGACGCGATCCGCGTGCGCTTGACGAGATCAACCGCT
>JBCDEN010000504.1:0-3772 GCA_039179715.1 Pseudomonadota bacterium | reverse complement strand
GGAAAACTGGCTCGTACAGATCGGTATCTGTACGCACCTTGGGTGTGTTCCCATCGGCGATGCCGGAGAATTCGGCGGATGGTTCTGCCCCTGCCACGGGTCGCACTACGATACGGCCGGCCGCATTCGCAAGGGCCCGGCTCCCGAGAATTTGCTGATTCCACCGCTTGAGTTCGTCGCCGACACGACGATCAAGATTGGCTAACGGCAGGAATTTTTAGGAGACAGTTATGGCTGGACATTCCAACTACGTCCCACAAAGCGCTGCGGCCAAGTGGCTTGAGAGCCGTCTGCCGGTTATATCGCTTGTACGCGGTTCCTTCGTGGACTTCCCGACCCCCAAAAACCTCAACTACTGGTGGACGTTCGGGGGCATTCTCTTTTTCGTTCTGATCGCCCAGATCCTGACCGGGATCGTGCTGGTGATGCACTACACTCCGAGCACGGACGCAGCCTTCGACAGCGTCGAGCACATCATGCGCGACGTGAATTTCGGCTGGTTGTTGCGCTACCTCCATTCGAACGGCGCATCGATGTTCTTCATCGCGGTCTATATTCACATCTTCCGCGGCCTCTACTACGGGTCCTACAAGGCGCCGCGCGAGATCTCGTGGATCCTTGGGGTGATTATCTTCCTGATCATGATGGGTACGGCCTTCATGGGCTACGTCCTGCCATGGGGTCAGATGTCCTTCTGGGGCGCGACCGTCATCACCAACCTGTTCTCCGCACTCCCGCTCGTGGGCGAGAGCATCGTGACGTGGCTCTGGGGCGGTTTTGCCGTCGACAATCCGACACTGAACAGGTTCTTCTCGCTGCACTACCTGCTGCCGTTCATGATCTTCGGCGTCGTTATCCTGCACGTGTGGGCATTCCACACGACGGGCAACAACAACCCGACGGGCGTGCAGCCGAAAACCAAGCAGGACACCCTGCCGTTCCACCCGTACTACACGATCAAGGACTTGTTCGCGATCGTCGTGTTCATGATCTTGTTCTCGTGGTTCGCGTTCTATCTGCCCAACTACCTGGGTCACGCGGACAACTATATCGAGGCAAATCCGCTGGTCACGCCGGCGCATATCGTTCCGGAATGGTACTTCCTGCCGTTCTACGCGATCCTGCGCGCCGTTCCGGACAAGCTCGGCGGAGTGGTCCTGATGTTCGGCGCCATCGCGGTTCTGTTCATTCTGCCCTGGCTCGACACGTCCAAGGTGCGCTCGGGTGCCTACCGTCCGCTGTTCAAGCAGTTCTTCTGGATTTTCGCGGCTGTCTGCGTTGCACTCGGCTATCTGGGCGCGATGCCTGCGGAGGGTTGGTATGTGATCCTGTCCCAGATCTTCACCGCCTACTACTTCGCACATTTCCTGATCATTCTGCCGCTGCTCGGTTTCCTTGAGAAGCCGAAAGCCTTGCCGGTTTCGATCTCCGAGTCCGTGCTGAAGGGCGGGTCGGGGCAACCCCTTGCCGCGGCCGCTGCGCCGGAAACCAAGTAACGCGAACCGGATCGGGAGTTAATCAAGAAAATGAGCACCATGATCAATATGGTTCGTACCCTGGCAGCGGTGGCATCGCTTGCCGTCGCAACGCCGGCAATCGCGGCCGGCGCCAATGTTGAGATCGATTATCAGAACTGGTCCTTCGCGGGCCCCTTCGGATCGTTCGACCGCGGGCAGCTGCAGCGCGGTTTCAAGGTCTACGCCGAGAACTGTTCGGCATGCCACGGGCTGAGACTGGTCGCGTTCCGCAACCTGGCAGAAGAAGGCGGGCCGAGCTTTACCGAAGATCAGGCCAAAGTAATCGCCTCCGACTACGTGGTGGTGGACGGACCTGACGACTTCGGCGAAATGTACGAACGTCCGGCTATTCTGGCAGACCGGTTCCCTTCGCCATTTCCGAATGAACAGGCCGCCCGCGCCGCCAACAACGGTGCGTATCCGCCGGACTTTTCGCTGCTGGCAAAAGCGCGCGCCGCGCAGCGCGGCTTTCCTGGCTTCGTGTTCGACATTTTTACGCAGTACCAGGAAAACGGACCTGATTACATCTACTCGCTTCTGACCGGTTACGTCGAACCGCCGGAAGGCGTGGAAGTGCCCGACGGTCAGTATTACAACCATTCGTTCCTGGCCGGTGAATTCATATCGATGGCACAGCCGCTCTATGATGAATCGGTCGAGTACACGGACGGGACACCGATGACCATGGAGCAATACGCCAAGGACGTTTCCGCGTTCATGATGTGGGCTGCCGAGCCGCACCTGGAACAACGCAAGAAAACCGGCTTTCGCGTAATGGTGTTCCTGATCATTTTTGCAGGCATGCTCTACTTTACGAAGAAGCAGCTCTGGCGCGACGTGGAACACTGATCGGATCAGCGCCGGCAGATCTCAGAAGGCGGGCCCAGGGCCCGCCTTTTTTGATGGCTTGCCTCCTGAGTGCGCACCCCACCTACTGTGAGGCGCGGAGCTTCGAAAGATGGGCAGTGAAGTCTGTGCGGACCGTCTATCCTTCGAGACGGACCTGGCGGCCCTCCTCAGGATGAGGCCGTGTTCGATGCGGCGGAGATGGGTGTTGAGCTCGTCTTTTTTTGTTTTTTGATCTGTTCAAGTTTCGCGGCGCTTGTTAATCAGCTGACAGGACTGGTTCTCGTTTCAAATGGAGACTTGGCAATGGCTGATGCGGTTCTTGGGATTATCGGCGGTTCGGGCATCTACGATCTTCCCGGGTTGGAAAATGCCGAATGGATCACCGTTGCCAGCCCCTGGGGAACGCCATCGGACCAGGTCCGGATCGGCGAAATCGACCGGCTGAAAATCGTGTTTCTTCCGCGCCATGGCAGAGGTCATGTCTATTCGCCGACAACCATCAATTACCGCGCCAATATCGATGTCATGAAGCGTTGCGGCGTGACCGATCTCTTGTCCGTATCGGCCTGCGGATCGCTGAAGGAAGAACACGCACCTGGAACATTCGTTCTTGTCGACCAGTTTATCGACCGGACGATTGCCCGCGAAAAGAGCTTCTTCGGCACCGGGTGCGTTGCCCATGTCTCCATGGCGACACCGGTCAGCCCCAAGCTTATTGACGCTGTCGCGGCGGCCGCGGAAGCCGAAGATCTCGCCTACGCGAAGGGTGGTACGTATCTGGCGATGGAAGGCCCGCAGTTTTCCTCGCTTGCCGAGAGCCATCTCTACCGGTCCTGGGCGTGCGACGTCATCGGCATGACCAACATGCCGGAGGCCAAACTCGCGCGAGAAGCGGAGATCTGCTACGCGACCGTGGCGATGGTCACCGATTATGACAGCTGGCATCCCGACCACGGCGAAGTGGACATCCAGGCCATCATCAAGGTGCTGCACGACAATGCCGAAAACGCGCAGCGTCTCGTCGCCAGGGTCGCAAGGGATCTGCCCCGCGAGCATCAATCCTGCCCCGCCGGGTCGGACACGGCTCTTGAATTCGCCTTCATGACGGCTCCGGAAAAACGGGATCCGGCGCTGGTTGCAAAACTCGATGCCGTGGCCGGACGTGTCCTGAACCGCTCTGGGTGATACCCCCCGCAGCCATTGGAGCTGTTTTACGAAGGCTGACCTTGAGCCGCGCCGGCTGTTACAACAATCAATGCAACCTGCTGAAATTACTTCGATAGAAGGCGCAAACTTGTTATAAGCGGCGGTCGGGGCATGTGCCGGAACGATCAGCCGAAGAAAGAGAGCTCGATGACCGAACAGACGATCCAGGATGAATTGATCGATTCCATCCGCACGATCAG
>JBCDEN010000533.1:0-3571 GCA_039179715.1 Pseudomonadota bacterium | reverse complement strand
GTGAGCGTCTCGTGCTCCGACGGGCGGCCTTCGCGCTTGAAATAACCGCCCGGGATCTTACCGGCGGCAAAGGCCTTTTCCTGGTAGTTCACGGTGAGCGGGAAAAAATCCTGTCCGGGCCTCGGCTCCTTCGCGGAGACAACGGTCGCCAAGACCTTGGTTTCGCCGTAACTCGCCATGACGGCGCCGTCGGCCTGACGGGCAACCTTGCCCGTTTCGAGCACGAGCGGCCGTCCGCCCCACTCGACTTCTACACGATGAATATCAAACATCATCTGTCCTTACGTAGTCGCCCACCCATCGTCGCACTCCTTGCAACGCCATCGGACGGGCACATTCCCGGTCGGCCCCGGATGGGCCGGTTACCGGCGGACAGGTCACGGGCAAGACGACGGGCTGCTTCCGCATTTCGGTATCGAAAGAAGCCGGCAATCCTGCCCCATGACATGTCACGAGGTTTCTATAGAGTGTTTGCCATCAAATGGGAACGCACTCTATCAATGCGCGTTTCCGGGCCGCCAAACCGTTCCCAAGCGGGACCACGGCCGAAGACGCCTTTAAGCAAAACGCGGCGGGAACCAGCCCACCGCGTTTCGTTTGTTCAAGACCTCAGCGGCGAATGCCAAGACGCTCGATCAGCGTCTTGTAGCGCTGTTCGCTCTTGCCGCGCGTGTAGTCCAGCAGGGACCGGCGCTGCGCAACCATTTTCAGAAGACCGCGGCGGGAGTGGTTGTCCTTGCCATGGCCCTTGAAATGTTCGGTCAGGTTGTTGATGCGCTCGGTGAGGATCGCTACCTGGACTTCCGGAGAGCCGGTGTCGCCTTCCTTGGTGGCAAATTCCTGGATGAGCTCAGCTTTGCGCTCTGCAGTAATCGACATCGCTCTTTCCTTTCAAAGAGGGGGGTCCGTTGACCGGACGCGTTGATGTGCCGGAAACCGGCCTGATCCGGATGTTTCCAGAGCCGAGATGTCGTTCAGCAAAGGATCCGTCCGGACGAATTGGGCCTCAGTGCCCAATGGCGGCGGTATATGGCAGAAAACAGGGAAAAAAGCCAGAGGAATCTTTGGCAGGCCATTCGCCGGTTCGCCTTGTTCGAACCAGCAATGCCCGCCGAACAATGGACGTCTGGCTCAATTCAGCTGAGCCATGACGGACATCACGCTGTCCGACAGCAGCTTCACACCCGCCAGTGTCAGAAAACCATAGACAAGAGCTGTGAAGAGACGCTGGTTGACGTGCTTGTGCAGACAGGTTCCGGCGGCAACGCCCAGCAGAAGAACCGGTGAGACCGAAAGACTTACCATCAGGCTGTCGAAAGTGAGCAACCCCGAAAGGGTGTAGGAAACGGTCTTCAACGCGTTCATCGAGAAAAAGAACATTGTGTTCGTGCCGACGAAGACGGACTTGTCCATTTGCTGCCGCAGCAAAAAGCCCTTCACCGGAGGGCCTCCGGCGTGTGCGACATAACTGGCAAATCCGGAGAGGGCCGCGAATGCAAAGGCCCCGCTTCGTCGGTCCGCCCCGGAGACGACCTGGCGCGTGCGCGCAAAAACATGCTGCGCGACAAATGCCAGCGCCAGGAGGCCGACGATCAACCTGATCAGGTCCGCATTCATCCATTGAAACGTGACAAGACCGAGCGCCAGTCCGAACAGTGCGCCGGGCACCATTGCGTACACCACATCCTGCCGCCAGTCATGGCGATACCGCCACACAACAAGGACATCGATGCCGATCAGAATGGGCATCAGCACGGCAACCGCGAATTGCGGTTCGACGAACACGCTCAATGCCGGTACGGACACGACACCCAGTCCGCCGCCGAAACCGCTCTTTGACAGTCCCGTCAGGAAAATCACTGCTGCCGAAACGAGATAGAAGGAAAGCGGAAGGGTCATGTGCAGCTCCTTGGTGGACGAAGCCGACTTTTAAGGCTTGCCTTAAAATCTTAAAAATAATTTATTTAATCTTATAAAATCTGTAACGGAGATTTATGTGCCTGATCTGAACAGCCTGGAGAGCCTGATCATCGCTTCGGAGACGTTGAGTTTTACGGAGACGGCAGCGCGCAGACATACGGTGCAGTCCGCGGTCAGCGCTCACATCCGCAAGCTTGAAGCCGAAGTCGGCAAGCCGCTGTTCGAGCGCGGTCGTGGACAACAAATGAGCCTGACACCGGACGGGCAGGTGCTTGTGGCCTATGCCAGGCGCATTCTGTCGTTGACCGATGAAGCCGTCACCACGGTGAAAAACGCACGTTTCAGGAGCACCATAAAACTTGGCACGACAGTTTCACTGGCCCAGTCGGTACTCCCGCGCGTATTGCGCCGCTTTTCACTGCAAGAACCGGACGTGCAGATTCACATTGCCTGCGCGCGCAGCAATGCTCTTCTGCAACACCTCGACGCCGGCGAGGCGGACATCGTCCTGATGCATGACCAGGGTAAAACACCCAGCCGCATTTTTGCTGAAAGCACACCCCTCGTCTGGGTGGGCGCAGAGGGTGTCATTCCCGCACATTGGACCGATGTTCCACTCGCGTTTCTGAGCGATGGGCGGGATCTGAGACGTCAGGCGTTTGAGGCACTCGACCGTGCCGGACGTGCAGCCTATATCGCTCACCAAAGTCCGGATCCCGCCGGTTTGCGCGCGTTCGTTCTTGCGGGTCTTGCGCTCACCGTCATGGCCGAGCCCGCTGCCGCGCTGCCGTTGCAAGTCCTTGGGACGGAGCACGGCCTGCCTCCGCTTGCAGCGACTGTCCTTTCGCTCTACCGGTCGTCCAGGTTCCCGATCCATGGAACCGACATGCTGGTGCAGCTTCTTAACGAGGAAATCAGACGGTAGTTTCGAGGCCGAACGCGGCAGGGCGGGTGGACCTGCGCCGTTACAGATTGAACACCCGCGTCGGCTGAAACCGGCCCTTGTCGATCGATCCGATCGCAACGGGCACACCCGCATGGCTGGCGAAGGCGACATCGGAATTGAGCGGCGCTTCGCGGCCGCGCAGCAGCACCGCCATGCCTTTGCGGATCCTGGCCGCATCATCAAGCGAAACGGGCACTTCGATCAGGGCATCCATCGCCTCGCGCACGGGCAGGACGAACTCCTCGACAAGCGCTTCGACACCCTCGCCCTCGTCCCGTCCGGCCGATGCTTCCATTATATCTTCCAGGTCAACAAGATCGTCTTCGCCAAAGGGGCCGACCAGAAGACGGCGCAATTCGGTGACGTGGCCACATGTGCCGAGGCAGCGTCCGAGATCACGCGCCAGGGCGCGCACATAGGTGCCCTTGCCGCACTCGGCCTCGAAGACGGCGCGGTCCTTGTCGGGGCAGTCCACCAGATCCAGACGATGCACGTCGATCGGACGTGCCTCCAGGTCCACCTCTGCCCCGTCTCTAGCAAGATCATAGGCGCGTTCACCCGCCACCTTGATCGCAGAAAACTTGGGTGGCACCTGCATGATCGTACCGGTAAAGTCGGTCAAGGCGGCCGCAATGGCATCCGCAGCAGGACGCACATCGGACGTGGCGGTCACCTCGCCCTCGGTGTCGTCCGTATTGGTCTCCG
>JBCDEN010000697.1:0-2579 GCA_039179715.1 Pseudomonadota bacterium | reverse complement strand
GGGGACTGTGACACTGGCGCGCCTGGCGGAGGAAGACACTGATGCGCAAGCCGTGCTCGACGCGGGGCGCAAAGGCGTGGAACTGATCCAGAATGACTGGCAGGCGTGAGGAGAGAGGCTAAGCCGGAGTGGGGAGAGCGGTGTCTGGTGGTCTTTCTCTTGTGTTTGTGCCACAGACTCGTCCGCCAAGACGGGTATTGTGCTTAAAAGGATGACGATGTCTCGCCTGTAGTCGGCTCGTGAAAGTGTCGTGCAGTGAAACGGGTATTGCGAGATTGTCGTCCCGGTTTGCCGTGTCAGCGGCAAGACCAAGATCCGGTATTCCATGTGGCTGGCAAATGACATCGCCGGCGAGACAAGGGGTTACTGGTTCCCTGCCTTCGCTGGGATGACAAGGAAAGTAAATCCGACGTTGGCTTCTGAAGTGTCGAGAATTGACCTCGCAGGTCTGGCAGCAACAGTTGCTTCATATTGCATCGTTTTCAGCGCGTTACACCGCCAAATCAAATCAGGGCCCTGAACGAAAAAGCGCGCCACGATGTGGCGCGTTCTTTTCAGGTGGGCGTAGACCGCCCTTATAGTTGGACTTCCTCTTCTTGTTATTCAGGCGTTCTGTTGCTTTTCGATCAGGTGCAGCATGGCGACCATGACGATGCCGTAGAGAACGTGTCCGATCAGGGCGACCCAGACGATGCCGGTGAAGTTCAGGAAAAAGGGCAGGCCTGCAAGAGATGTGATGCCGCCAATGGCGAAAACCCAGAGACCGAAGCCGTAGATCGCGGACGGAATGAACCAGTGCGTGTTGCCGACAACGCGCTGCCACAGCGGTGCGAAGATGAACATCCAGCCGATGGGATAGCCAATCAGTCCGACGACGTAGAAGTGCACGAAGTAACCGGCGAATGCGTTGTTGGGAAGTCCGAGGCTGCCGAGCAGGCTCTGCGCCAGGCCATGCGGGGAGAGTTTTGCAAATCCGAGCGCCGGGCTGATCACCTGGCCCCAGAGGTCGAAGGCGACCGTTGCGAAGAAGCCGGAGACAAACATCAGCCCGAGCGTTGCGAAGTTGATGGTGGGCAATGCGCCGACCAGCCTGTTTTCAGAAGTGAGTGTCATCATGTTCATTAGCCTTCCAGATTGGATATCTTGTTGCGCCCTTGATTTAGGAACGCCGTTGGTAACTTGCATTCAACTGGGTGTTCCCGGTTCTGACGATTGTTTCAACGCACGCTCGCGCGTTTTCACGCGGACGCGATCTTGCCGTTATGACCCCCAGGGGCGTTACAGCGGCGAGAGGGACGGTCCTTACCCTAGCTTTCTTCTGCCGTAACGGACGCCCAGTTCAGGCCGAAGCGCTCAAGGTATTTCTTCAACCGGTCAGCGTCGTTGCGGCTTGTCCTTGTCGCGCGCGAGGCCGCGAACAGGGCCCTGCCTGCCGCGCTCAGCGTTGGGCTCTTGCGGCAGACACGGATCACATAAGCCAGCTGTACCCTGTCGAAAGCGTCGATTTCGGCAGTCCGCTCACCAATGAGATCCTCAAGCAAGACATCATCTGGGTTCACCTCGGCGCTTGTCCACTGATGTTCAAGTGCCGCGACTTCCTGCTGCACCAGCGACAGTGTGATACGCCCGCGCGGGGCAAGCGTGCACAGGCGCTGAACGGATGCGCCAAGGTCGCGGAAGTTGCCAGGCCAGGGGGTTGCGGGGGACGCGGCAAACTCCAGGTAGCGCGTGCGCGCGTCCGCATTGAAGCCGACCCGGTTGCCGAGCAGCTTTTCCGACCGGTCGAGCTCAAACTCGATATTGGGCTCGATGTCCTCGCGCCGCTCGGTCAGGGACGGCAGCCGGAAGGTCCACAGGTTCAGCCTTGCGTAAAGATCCGGCCGGAACCTTCCTTCCGAGACGAGCTGGCCGAGATTGCGGTTGGTTCCCGCGATCAGCTGGAAGCGGCTGGTGATCTCGTGATCGGACCCGACCGGCAGAAAGCGTCCGGTCTCGACGGCGTGGAGGATCATCGCCTGTTCGTCGAGGCCGAGTTCGTTGATCTCGTCCAAAAACAGCACGCCGCCATCAGCCTCGCGCAGCAATCCGCGCCGGTCCGGGCTGCCGGTGCCCATCGATCCCCGGCGATGACCGAACAGGCTGGACATGGCGCGCTCGCCTTTCAGGGTGGCGCAATTCACATGGACAAGCCGTCCCTTGACCCTGCGTCGCTGAAGCTTGAGCTCGTAGATGCGTTCTGCCAGTTCGCTCTTGCCCGTTCCCGTATCACCGAGCAGAAGAAGCGGGGCGTCCGTGTTGGTGGCGACCAGCTCGATCCGTTCAATCAGGCCGTTGAAGGCGGCGTTCCGCGTTTCTATGCCCGCCTTCAGAAGCGCATTGTATTCCTCTGCAATGAGGTCGAAGCGCTGCTGAAGGGCGTCGTAGCGGGAAAGGTCGAGATCGACGATGTTGTACTGGCCGTTGGTGTCGGCGTCCTCGCCACGCGGCGGCGAGGTCTGTACCAGCTTGGCCGGAACGTGGCGGGATTCGGTCAGCAGAAACCAGCAGATCTGGGCGACGTGTGTCCCCGTCGTCAGATG
>JBCDEN010000282.1:0-5910 GCA_039179715.1 Pseudomonadota bacterium | reverse complement strand
CTTCAGGTCGCTGAGTTGATAGAGAGGGGTGCTCATGGTGCCGCTCACCTCGTCAACTGCGCATCGAAGGCGGCAACTTCCTGTTCCACCTCGGAAATGATGCTGTCCGGGACGGGCATGAGCTAGCCGTCGGGATCGGTGTATTTCGGCGTCGCCGCAAGCAGTGCCTTCGAATAGGCGTGCTGCGGTGCTGCGAAGAAGGTTCTGACATCCGTGTCCTCAATGACCTTGCCGGCATAGAGAACCGTCAGCGACTGGCTGATTTTCGAGACGACCCCAAGGTCGTGCGTCACGAACAGCAGCGCGGTGTCGTGCCTTTCCTGCATGTCCCGGATCAGTTTGAGGATCTGTTTCTGCACGGTGACGTCGAGTGCTGTCGTCGGTTCGTCGGCAATGATCAGTTTCGGTTCGGCCGCAAAGGCCGAGGCAATCAGGATGCGTTGGCGCATGCCCCCCGACAGCTCGTGCGGATAGGATCTCATCACCCGGTCCGGCGACTGGATGTGGACCTCGTCAAGAAGTTCCGCCGCCCGCTCTTCCGCCTCCCTGCGCTTCCATCCAAGGATGTCGACGAGCCGGTCCGTGACCTGCGGACCGACCCTGCGGGACGGATTGAGCGCGGTGAGCGGGTCCTGCGGGATCAGTGCCACCTTCGCACCGATCTTCGCGCGCCGCTGCTTCGGCGGCAAGGTCAAAAGGTCTTCGCCGTCGAGCAGGATCTTGCCGCCGGTCAGCCTTGCCGCGCGCGGAAGGATGCCGAGCACGGCCTTGCCGATCATGCTCTTGCCCGCGCCGCTTTCGCCGACCAGCGCGCGCACCTCGCCTGAATTGACCGCAAGCGAGACCTTGCGCAACAACGGTGCGCCGTTCTTGAGCCTGACCGTCAGGTCCTGGATCGTGAGATAGCTCATCGCAGCACCGGGTCGAAATAGTCCTTCAGGCCTTCGCCGAGCTGCGAGAAGCTCAGCACCGTCAGGAACAGGGCGGCAAGCGGGAACACCAGGACCCACCAGGCCTGATAGATCGACGTGCGCCCCTCGGCGATCATGCCGCCCCAGGTCGGCTGGTCGGTCGAGATGGACAGGTTGACGAAACTCAGGATCGCCTCGACGATCACCGCGATACCCATTTCAAGCGTCAAGAGGGCGACGATTGTCGGCAGAACGTTGGGCAGGATCTCGGCAAGCGCAATGCCGAGGCGGCTGCGCCCGGCAACCTGTGCGGAGGCAACGTAGTCCATCGCGCCCTGGCTCATGGCTTCCGCGCGTACCACGCGCGAAAACCGTGTCCAGTCGATCACGACAATGGCAACGATGATCGAGGTGAGGCCCGTGCCCAGAACGGCAATCAAGAGGATCGCGAAGAGAACCGGTGGAAACGCCATCCAGATATCGACCAGCCGCGAGATGACCAGATCGGCCAAGCCCCGGTAATAACCGGCGATCAGGCCAAGCGTCGCGCCGACAAGGCAGGTGAGCGTCCCGGCGACCAAAGCGACGGTTAGCGCCAGCCGTGCCCCGTAAAGCATCCGGCTTAAGAGATCGCGGCCAAGGGAATCGGTGCCAAGCAGATAGGCGGGGTCCGCGCCTTGCTGCCAGAAGGGCGGCAGCCTTGCGGCGAACAGATCCTGTTCCAGCGGATCGTGTGGACTGATCATCGGCGCGAAGATGGCCGCCAGAACGAGAATGAGCAACCAGCCGCCGCTGAGCCAGAGGCGGAGGCCGGGCAGGCGGCGGATCTGTCCACGGGCGTCACGCATGTCGAAGCCTCGGATTGAGCGCCGCGTAGGTCATGTCCACCATCAGATTGACGAGCGTGAACAGAAGCGCAAACACCAGCACGATGCCCTGAATGAGCGGCAAGTCGCGATTGATCACCGCATCGATTGCCATGTTTCCAAGACCTTCATAGGAGAACAGGCGTTCGATGATGACCGTTCCGCCGATGAGGAAAGTGAATTGAACGCCGACAAGCGTGAGCGTCGGCAGGATGGCATTCGGCAGCGCGTCCCGCACAATGATGGATGTTTCCGAATAGCCCTTTGTGCGGGCAAGGGTGATGTAGTCGTCGTGCATGCATTCCTTGAGCGATTGTTTCAGCAACTGGAGAATGATCGCCGCCAGCGGAATTGCCAGCGCGAGCGCAGGCAGGAACATGTGGCCGAGAAGATCGAGCACCACATCGAAGCGAAAGCGCAAAAACGCTTCGATCAGATAGAAGTTGGTGGTGAATTCGAAGCCGAGCGAAGGCGACACGCGCCCGGAAATGTGAAACAGCGGCCACAGAACACCAAGCACGAGACTGAGAGCCAGGCCCCAGAGAAAATCCGGCAGCGAGAGCGCAACGCCGCCGGCAACGTCGATGCCACCCTCGACTTTCGTGCCGCGGTAAAGCGTAGCGGTGAGCGCAGCCGAGCCGCCAGCGACGATCGCGATCAGGAGGGCCATCACCGACAGCTCCAGCGTTGCCGGAAGACGGCCGATTACAAGATCGAAAACAGGCTGCCGGGTCGTGATCGATGTTCCGAAATCGCCTTGAAGGACATTTCCGATCCAGATCAGGAACTGTTCGAGAATGCTTTTGTCCAGCCCGTAGAGCGCTTCCAGGCGCGCGATGTCGGCATCGGTCGCGCCGGGCGGCAGCATCATCGCGATCGGATTTCCCGGTACGACCCGGATCACGACGAAAACGATGATCGCGGCCCCCAGGAGCGTCATGAGTGTCGTCGCCAGGCGCGTCAGCAGCGTACGCACGATTTGCATGAAAAGATTCGCAGCCCTTGATTCAGGAAAAAGAGCCGCCGCAGCACCCTAAGGAGCAAGCAGGAAGGGCACTGCGGCGAAGGTGAGGTAACGTTTTCCTGACTTAAGAACGGGTCATCAGATGCGGCAATAGCGCGCCAGATGCGTGCGGAGTGACCTTGACCTGGTCGCTGTGCAGAATTGGCTGCACGTACTGGATCAGCGGCAGCACCAGTGCGTTTTCGGCGATGTGCTTGTCGACCGCCTTCCAGCCAGCGATGCGTTTGTCCTCGTCTGCCTCGCCCCACAGCGGCAGGATCATCTGCATCAGGTCTTCACCATCCCAGACGGAATGCGGCGACGGGCCGAACATGGCAAAACCGGTGGACGTCGTCGGATCGCCGATCGCATTGCCCCAGTTGTAGAAGGCGGCCGGAGCCAGTTGATCCGCTGCGCGCAACTCGAAGTGCTTGGCAATCTCGTAAACCTCGATCTCGGCCTCGATACCGACCTTGCGCCACAGACCGACGATCACCTGAATGATCTCATAGTCCTTCGGTTTGAAGCCGCGGGTCGTCTGGATCTTGAACGTGACCGGGTTGTCCGGTCCATAGCCGGACGCGGCCAGCAGTTCCTTGGCCTTTTCAGGGTCGTAAGGAACGGTGATGGACGAATCGTAGGCGGTGTAGTCCGGGGTCTGGAGCGTATCGATGGCAACGCCGTAACCCGACAGGAGCCGCTCGATGATGGTTTCCTTGTCGATGGCATGCGCCATGGCCATGCGCACATTCGGGTCATTCATCGGCTCGACATCATTGATGAAGATCATGCCGATATCGGAAATCGGAGCCGCAGTGCCGACAATGCCGTCCTGTTCCTTGAGGCGGTCGAATTCCTCGTAGGGCATTTCCAGCGTCACATGCGAGTTGCCCGAGCTGACTTCGAAGGTACGGCTGGACGCGTCGGTGACGAACTTGATGGTGACGGTCTTGAATTCGGGTGCGCCGCCCCAGTAGTTCTCGTTGGCCTTTAGGCGCACGAACGCATTGCGTTCGAAATTGTCGACCATGTAGGGGCCCGTCCCGATCGGTGCGGCCTCGAAGCCTTCCGGACCGACTTCCTCGTAGTATTTCTTCGGCAAGACATAGCCGGTCAGGAAGCTCATCCATTTGAAGATTGTCGGCTCGTATTCCTTGACGTCCGCCGTGACCCGCTGGCCGTCGATCTGGAAGTTGCCGATCTTGCCCCAGATGAACTGGATCGGGTTTCCCGTGTCCGGATTGCCGGCCCGTTCCAGCGACCAAACAACATCCTCCGGCGTGAGCGGATCGCCATTGTGCCAGGTGACACCTTCGCGGACTTCAAGCCAGATCTTGGACTTGTCTTCGGTCCAACCCCATTCGCTGACGATGCCCGAGCCAAAGCTGAGATCCGGGTTCTGATGGATGAACATGTCGAATACCGACTGGTAGATCCCCTGGATGGTCGGGTTCACTGCGGACGGGCCGACCGTTGGGTCCCAGCTGGGCAGATTGACGTTATAGGCAATCACCAGTTCATCAATCTCATTCGCAAAAGCGGGCGTTCCAACGGCTGTCAGCACTCCGCTGGCGGCCGCACTTTTCAATAGCGTGCGTCTTGATAGCTTCATTGTCCTGTTCCCCATGTTTACGTTGGCCGGATGTATTTTCGTTATCGCTATCCGGCGAGCTTTTGCGCGAGCAGATATCCGGGCCCGGCGCCGGTGCCCGCACCCGGCCAGACGGCCGCCCCGGTGTGGAACAGGTTCCCCACCGGTGTGCTGCCGTCGGCAAAGCCGCGTACGGGCCTGAACATGAAATGCTGTGTCAGGTGATGACTGCCGCAGATCTGGTCGCCGCCGACCAGATTGGGATTGTCCGCTTCCAGCATCAAGGGTGTGACGACGTGACGGCCAAGGATCTTTGCCCGCGTTCCGGGCGCGTATCCTTCCAGAATGCCGAGCACCCGTTCGGTATATTTCTCGGCAACCGTCTCCCAGTCGGTCTCCTCGATCTGTCCGGCCGCGTCGCCCTTGATCACCGCCGGCACCATGCGCACCTGCAGCCAGAGCACGTGCTTTCCGTCCGGCGCACGGCTCGGATCGATGACCGTCGGTTGTCCGCACACAATCACCGGTTCGTCCGGCAGCAGGCCCGCCTGCGCCTGGGCATAGGTGCGCGCCATCTGGTCCACCTCCGGTGCCAGATGAACATAGGCAAAGTTCTTCAGCGCCCCGCCGGCGCTCCAGTCGGGCAGGGCATCGACGGCCAGGTGGATCATCATCGTGCCGGGCGCGTGGAAGAACGTCTTCAGGCCGTCATCGTAGCGCGTGTTTCCGGTTTCCCCAGCCAGCTTCAAAAGGGCATTTGGCGCGACATTGGCAATCACGGCATTGCGCGCCATGACCTTGCGTCCGTCGGAAAGTTCGATGCCTTTTGCCTCGCCATTCTCGACGAGAATGCGTGTCACCTCAGCATTGAGGGTGACGCTTCCGCCGCGTTCTTCAAGCGCGGCCACCATGGCATCGATCGCCGCACCCGCCCCGCCTTTGCCGAGAACCATGCCGAACGCCTGGTTGGCCATGCCCTCCAGATACGGAAACAGCGCGCCGCCTGAGATGTCCGGCGCGAAATCCAGATGCATGCCCCACGCGCCGAGCAAGGCGCGCACCTTCGCAGACCGGAATGTCTCGTTCAGCCAGTCACGCGGCGATGACATCAGGAAGCGGCTGAGGTCAAGCACGCCGTCCGTGCCGGACTTTCGCCAGTGTTTGTAGCCGCTACATTGCGATACACCGCTACACTGCGATACACCGCTACACTGCGATACACCGCCACACTGCGCTACACCGCTACACCGCTACACCGCGCTACATCACTACACTGCGATACACCGCTACATTGCGCTACATCACTACACTGCGCTACATCACTACACTGCGCTACATCACTACACTGCGATACATCGCTACACCGCTACACTGCGCTACACCGCTACACTGCGCTACATCGCTACATTGCGCTACACCGCTACACTGCGCTACATCGCTACTCTGCGCTACATCGCTACACTGCGCTACACCGCTACACCGCGCTACACTGCGCTACTGCGCACAGTGTTCTGACGGGGCCAAAAGTGGGGACATAAT
>JBCDEN010000579.1:0-3234 GCA_039179715.1 Pseudomonadota bacterium | reverse complement strand
CCTTCAGCACCCTCATCGTGCCCAGCCTGAATTGCTCACCCGCAGCGTGAATATCCGCCCTGGTTCGGTCGAGCGCACCGAAAAAAATCAGCGTTTCCGGCCCCTTGAGGCGATCCAGCAACATTCCGCTGAGACGCGTCAGTTGATCCTGCTGCTCCTCGCTCGCGACCTTCGCGCGCGATCCGATCAACGCCATGAACAGCGGTATCACGGGACCGCAGACAAGGAGGATCAGGGCCGCAAGCCAGCTGAACCAGGCCGTGGCCAGCACGATACAGACCGGGACGAGTTTGATCCGTGCCAATTGTGGTGTGTAATTGCGATAGAAGGGACCGAGCAAATCCACCTGATCGACAACATGGGCGGCAAAGGCTCCGGATGAGGGAAAACCGTCGGACGGGGATCGCGACGCCGCAGCAAGAAGCAATGCGGATCTGGCCGTTTCCTGCATGTTGCGCGCCGAACGCCGGGCCATGTCCTGCGCTCGCTTTTGAAGGCAAACGCGAACAACGGCGATCAGGATCACCCCGAATGCGGCTGTCACGATGATGGCCGTTTGCGAAAACCCGGCGTCCGCATCCTCGGCACCGACCGATCGCGACAACACCGCTCCCAGACACCAGGCTATGAAACCGGCTTGCGGCAGCCAGAAGAGATCGGCGAGCGCCAGCACCGCCCCTGCCCGGGTCAGCGCTTTCCTGTCGCCATGGTCCGGTTCTGCGGTCTCAGGCCCGTTTTTCGCGTGATTTTCCAACCCGTCCCAGCGCCCCTCAAATCCGTTACAACCGGTCTGACCGGTCCTTCAAACGAGCGGCCTCTCAAAACAGCTTCCCTGTCCGCAAACCTCGTCTCCCGGCATTTCGTCTTACAACGCCCATTCCCGTTTCGCCAGAATTGGGCTGAGGATTCTCGCGAGACTCTTTGGCGCACGTGTCCTCAAGATGTGCTGACAGGATGCTGTCAGGAGGCTTGTGAGATGTTCCCCTTTGAAAAATCACGAAACTTCATGGAGCAAATCATGACACAGCCCTGCCTCGAACTCGTCGTTTTCAAGGTCAAGGACAAGGAAAAAGCGCGGTTGGCGCGCCGCGCGGCCCAGGATATTGCACGGCACTTCGAGGGCTTTGTCGCGTGGACGGCATACCAAGCCATCGAAGACGAGACCATGTTCGCAGATGTGGTTTTCTGGAAGGATCTGGACTGCGCGAAAGCCGCATCGGAGAAGATCATGAGCGACCAGACCTTCGCAGCGCTTCTTGCGGAAATCGACGGCATCGTCACCATGTCACACTATGCGCCCGACCGGGCGGTGGAGGCACCAGCCGTGGCGGCATAAAAAAACGGCGCCGCCGGCGCCGTTCTTCTCGCAGTCGTTCAGCTGTGTCACTTCATTGTCGGAATGACAAACTCTGCGCCGTCTTTCAAACCGGACGGCCAGCGCGAGGTCACCGTCTTGGTGCGCGTGTAGAACTTGAACCCGTCCGGGCCGTGCTGGTTCAGATCCCCGAAGCCGGACTTCTTCCAGCCGCCGAATGTGTGATAGGCGAGCGGAACGGGGATCGGAACGTTGATGCCGACCATGCCGATATTGATACGCGAGGCGAAATCGCGTGCCGTGTCACCGTCGCGGGTGAAGATCGCCGTGCCGTTGCCATATTCGTGGCTGAGCGGCAGATCGAGCGCTTCCTCGTAGCTTTCGGCGCGGACAACGGACAGTACCGGACCGAAGATCTCGGTTTTGTAGATGTCCATTTCCCTGGTCACGTTGTCGAACAGACAACCGCCCATGAAAAACCCGTTCTCATAGCCCTGCATGGAGAAATCGCGGCCATCAACGACCAGGTTGGCGCCTTCCTTCACGCCCTGATCGACAAGCCCGCGCACGCGGCCGAGCGCTTCCTTGGTCACAAGCGGTCCGAAGTCAACATCATCGCCTGCCGTGTAGGGACCGATCTTCAAAGCCTCGACCTTCGGTGCCAGCTTTTCGATCAGCGCGTTTGCAGTCGTTTCGCCGACCGGAACCGCAACGGAAACCGCCATGCAGCGCTCTCCGGCCGCACCGTAGCCTGCGCCGACAAGTGCGTCGGCCGCCTGATCGAGATCTGCATCCGGCATGATGATCATGTGGTTCTTGGCACCGCCGAAACACTGGGCGCGCTTTCCGTGCGCCGTTGCCCGGGAGTAGACATACTGGGCAATCGGCGTTGAACCGACGAAGCCGACAGCCTGAATCGTCTCGTCGTCACAGATCGCGTCAACCGCGCTCTTGTCACCATTGATCACGTTGAGAACACCTGCCGGCAGTCCCGCTTCGATCATGAGTTCGGCCAGCATGATCGGCACGGACGGATCCCGTTCGGACGGCTTTAAAATGAAGGCATTGCCGCAGGAAATCGCGGGGCAGAACTTCCACATCGGGATCATGGCCGGGAAGTTGAACGGCGTGATGCCGGCAACGACACCCAGAGGCTGACGCATGGAATACATATCGATGCCCGGTCCCGCGCCTTCGGTGTACTCGCCTTTCAGCAGATGCGGCGCGCCAATGCAGAACTCGGCCACTTCCAGACCGCGAATGATGTCGCCCTTCGCATCCGGCAGCGTCTTGCCGTGTTCGCGGGAGAGCGCCTCGGCCAGCTTGTCCATGTCCCGGTTCAGAAGATCAACGAACTTCATCATGACACGGGCGCGGCGCTGCGGGTTGGTGGCAGCCCAACCAAGCTGTGCTTGCGCGGCATTGGAGACAGCCGCATCAATCTCGGCCTGGCTGGCGAGCGCGACCTGCGCCTGAACCTCGCCCGTCGCCGGATTGTAGACGTCGGTAAAACGGCCAGACGTCCCCTCGACATGCCTGCCGTCGATAAAGTGACCGATTTTCTGCATTTCAAGTTCTCCCAGTCAACCGAGGCCTATCTGTCGGCAACGGCAGTGTATTCACTTTAGATTGTTCTCTTTGTCGCTTTTATTTTTGTCGTAAACAAGATCCAGTTTTCCGGATCTGTTGTGCATTTTTTAAAGTTATGGCATTCAGCTTCCGGATCTGATCCGTATTCAATACCGGCGCCGGACTTCAGGCTGCGGCCTGCCGGCACCATCAGAATACGGCGGGGTTCACCGGGTCAAGCCCGGTATGTTGGATCAGAGGAGATTTGGACCCGAGGCCATGAACTGGGATGACATCAGGATATTCCTTTCGATCGCCCGCACCGGTCAGATTCTGGCTGCCGCAAAGTG
>JBCDEN010000757.1:0-2226 GCA_039179715.1 Pseudomonadota bacterium | reverse complement strand
TCAAGATCTGTCCGCAAGCTCGTGCCGGTCAGAACGCCGATCGTCAGGCCTGCGCCTGCCGCGCGGGCCATGTCGATGTCGTGCATGTTGTCGCCGATGACCGCAATGCATGCGACCGGAAGATCGATCGCCTCCGCAAAACCGTGCACCATTCCCGGTTCCGGCTTGGGGCCGTGACCGGTGTCATATCCGGTGACAAAGGAAAAACGCGACGCCAGCCCGGTCCCGGCAAGAAACGCGCGGATGGCGGCCTCGCTGTCGCTGGAGGCGACACCAAGCGCGTAGTCACGTGCCCGGAGCGCGTCGATTGCCTCCCTGATCCCCGGCAAGGGCTCCGAATCATGCATCCTGTCAATGAACAGCCGATCGAGTTTCGCCGTCAGGTCATCGAGGCCGAAAGCGGCACCGCCGGCGATCCAGGCCTCGGCGATTTCCTCAGTGTTGCCGGCGGCCAGCAATGACCCGGCAGCCGGTTTGCCCGTGGCCGGATCGAGGCCGGACGCCAGAAGATATCGCTCTGTGTCAGCAGGCACGCCTCTGGCCGCGATATTCGCGGCTTGCCGGTAGACCGGTCCCCAGGTCGCATCGAAATCGAGCAGGGTCCCGTCCTTGTCGAAAAGGATTGCCGTTATACCCGTTTTCCTGCGCTCGAGATCCGCTGTCGTCATTGGCTGGTCCTGATCTTGCCGGTCATTTGCTGTGGCCCAAGCTAAATTGCACAGACCGCTGTGGCGAGACCATAGGGTTTTTCCGAACTGCCCAGGGTCTATCACCTAGTTTCTTGCGACTTCCGCAAACCCTTTGCCCTTGAAGACGCGCACGGGATTGCCGCGCTCCAGTTGCCTGTGCAAACGGTTCTGCACCGAACGGCCGTCGGCAAGGCTCTCTTCCTGCTTGAGCAGGAATTGCAGCTTCAGTCTGTTGAGCGCGACCTGCCGGTTCCTGTGCTGTGAACGTTCATCCGTCGAGCTGGCGGCAAGCCCGCTTGGCAGATGGGTGATCCGTACGCCACTGTCCGTGGTGTTCTGGTGCTGACCGCCAGGCCCGCCGGACCGGAAGGTTTCGATCCGGAGCGATCCGGCCTCCAGATCGAATTCCGGTACCTGCGAGATTTCTGCCTCGAAAACACCGACAAACCAGTTCTGCCGCTTGTGATGCGGACGGAACGGGCTCTTGCAGATCCATTTTATCGTGCCCGACCACAAGTCAACGAACCCCTCGGCACCGGATCCGCTTATTGTCACCAGGGCAGAGGAGGGGTCCTTGCCACGGGCGTGTGCACAGACCTCTGCCGCAAAGCGCAGTCCCTGCGATTCTGCTTCGGATTCCATCCGACGCAGGACGAGCGCGACGGCCCGCCGGCATTCGCGCGGTCCGTCTCCGCTCGTGACGAGCAGGCATTTTTGAAGAGGAGCGGTCATCGTGCGGCCCTCCGTCTGGTCAAACGGTGCCGCTTGTCCTTTCGGGCGGTCAAGAGGTCCTCGCTGATCGCCTTCTTGAAGGTCAGCAGCGGTTTGAGTGCGGCCACGCAATCCGCGAGCCCGTGTGACCGGAGATCGTCCAGAACCTGTCCGGGATCCTTGTAGGCGCTTGGGGCCTCCTCGATAAGGAGCTGCCGGTCTTCGCAGATGACCTGTACACCGAACGATGTGCGAACAAGGCTCGCGCGATCCGACCGGGTTGCGCCAGCGCGTCCGGTCATCGACCGGCGATCGTATTTGCGGCCTGACCCATGCGCCAGGGAGGCAACTGCGCCCGGCTTGTCGCTCCGGGGAGACAGCAGGTAGCTCAAGGCATCCCGGCTGCCGGCGAGCGGAACCAGAGGTCCGTTCGCTTTCGCGGCTCCCTTTCTGTGCAGCAGCAAATCCCGATGGACTTCGATCAGGTTGTGAGGCGCATCGCAGATCAGGCGAAGATCCGCGCGCAGTGCATCGGCGACCCTTTCGGCAATGATCTGCCGGTTGAGGCTGGCCCAACGCACGGCGTCGCCATGCGCCTCAAGGTAGGCCCTGCCTTGCAAACCATCCGGATCGAGACCCGAGAACCCGTCGAGCACGGTTCCGAAAACCGCCATGCCGAACGACCTGGAGCCGGAGTGCACCAGCAGCACCAGATCCCCCTTCCGGCGGATCAGAACCTGAAGAAGGGGGATCTGGTGCTGCTGGTGCACTCCGGCTCCAGGTCGTTCGGCATGGCGGTTTTCGGAACCGTGCTCGACGGGTTCTC
>JBCDEN010000253.1:0-6164 GCA_039179715.1 Pseudomonadota bacterium | reverse complement strand
GTTGATCTCCTTGCAGGTGAGACGGACCCTCAGGCTGTCGCCGAAATAGACGGGGGTCAGGAAACGCAGGTTGTCGACGCCGTAGTTGGCGAGCACCGGGCCGGGCTCCGGATCGACGAACAGCCCGGCGGCAAAGGAGGCAATCAGGTATCCGTGGGCAACGCGGTCGTCGAAGAACGGATTTGCCTTTGCCGCGTCACTATCCATGTGAGCGTAAAACGTGTCGCCGGTGAATTCGGCGAAGTGCTCGACATCCTCCCGTGTCACCGCGCGTGCCTTCGTGATGATCTGATCGCCGATCCTGAGATCCGCCAGGGATTTGCGGAAGGGATGGATGTCGCTGTGCGCATCGGCGCCTTCGGTCCATTGCCCGGTAACGGCAGAAAGAAGCTCGGGCGTTCCCTGGATTGCACTGCGCTGCATGAAGTGCTTGACCCCACGCATGCCGCCCATTTCCTCACCGCCGCCTGCCCGGCCAGGACCGCCGTGAACCAGGGGTGCCAGCGGCGACCCATGGCCTGTCGAGCTCTTGGCCGAACGGCGGTTGCCGATCAGGACACGCCCGTGGAAAGGCGCAAGACCCGTGACGATCTCGCGGGCGACTGTGCTGTCATCGGTAAAGAGGGACGAGACAAGAGATCCGCGTCCCTTTTGCGACAGCGCAACCGCTTCGTCATTGTCCGAATAGGCCATGACCGTCGCCACAGGGCCAAACGCCTCGACGGAATGAACCGTATCCGCACCAAAAGGCTCGGCGCAGCGCAGCAATATGGGCGACAGGAAGGCCCCCTTGTCCGCATCCCCTGACGAGAGCGTGACGCTTTCGGGCGAACCGGAAACGATCTCTGCTTCCCTTGCCAGAACGCCGACCTTGGCTTTCACATCCTCCCGGTCCTTGAGCGAGACCAGCGCACCCATCCGGGTGTTTTCATTGTCGGGCAATCCGATCGGCGTTGACGCGAGCCGTGCCGACAGGGCCTCAACGACTGCTTCCTCGTATGTCCGGGGTACGATGATCCGCCGGATCGCCGTGCATTTCTGCCCGGCCTTGACAGTCATTTCACGCGCGGCTTCCTTGATAAAGAGAGTGAACTCGTCCGTTCCCGGCCCCGCATCCGCACCGAGGATCGAGGCATTCAGGCTGTCGGCCTCCATGGTGAACCGGACGGAGTTCCGAAGGATCGCTTCACCGGATTTCAGCTTCTGCCCGGTGGAAGCGGAGCCGGTAAATGTCACCACGTCCTGTTCGTTGACATGGTCCAGCAGATCGCCCGCCGATCCGGTGACGATCTGGAGCGCGCCATCGGGCAGGATGCCCGTTTCGAGGATCCGGCGAACCACCAGTTCGGTCAGATAGGCAGTCTGGGAGGCCGGTTTCACGACGCATGGCATGCCGGCAATCAGCGTCGGCGCGATTTTTTCAAGCATGCCCCATACGGGAAAGTTGAACGCATTGATATGAACGGCAACACCTTGCAGCGGCGTCAGAATATGCTGCGCGGAAAAGGAACCGTCGCGCGACAGCGGCTCGACGGGGCCTTCGGTGAGAACCTTCGTGTTCGGCAATTCGCGCCGGGCCTTGGAGGCGAAGGTAAGCAGCGTACCGATCCCACCCTCGATATCGATCCAGCCATCAGCACGCGTTGCACCGGTCGCGAAGTTCTCCAGGTAGAACTCTTCCTTCTGGTCCATCAGTTTCAGGCCGACCGCCTTGAGCATAAGCGCGCGCTCGTGGATGGTCATGGACCGCAGTGCCGGGCCTCCGACCGCACGCGCCCATTCCAGCGCCGCCCGGAAGTCGAGCCCGGCGGTGCCGATCAGCGCGTGGATCTCGCCCGTTGCCGCGTTCAGGACCGGTGCGCCCTCACCTTCTCCTGAGCGCCATGCGCCTTCGACATAGCTTTTCAATCGGCGTTCGGCCGTCCCCGTCCCGGTCATGGATCGTCCTTTCTAGAGTGTTCAGACAAGTCTGAGCTTTGCCAGACATGCGTCGGCGTCGGCTGTCCATGCGCCCCGCAGAGTTTCATTGTCGGTGTGCCTCAGACCCATTTTCTTGAGCCGGTCGAAACGAGCGGACTGCGCCGGTCCGAATGTCTGTGCGACTTTCGGCATCCAGTAGGCAATTGATCCGATAGCTTCGTTCCGGGAAGCCGGTGCTTGCGAAACATGCGCCAGCCCCTCCAGCCCCAGTTCCATGTGCCGTCTTTCCTTCGGAAGGATGGCCCGGAATTCTTCGCTGAGCGGCTGGTAGGATGTCCGCACCTGTTCCTGAAGCTGATGCACCGTCGCAAGTCCCATGAGGAAATTCATGACAACCGCGTCGATCCATCCTTGAAGCGGATAGTGGAAGACGGACAGACGCATGTCACCGCCCTGACGTTTCGGATCGACCTGCGCGTCCCGTTCCTGGCGCGCCGACCAGGAATGTGCCTTGTTGTAGAGCGCCTTGTCGGTTCCAAAATCACCCATGAGGTCGAGAACCCGCTCGGCATGGTCAGCCTTTTCCAGCGTGATCCGGCACGCAGCAATACGCTCCTTCAAACCCGGTGCCCAGTTGATGGCATCGGCGAAACCGGCGGACCCGGCAAGTTCGCTGTCGACAAAGGAAGACATCAGCCGCAGCAACTCGCCCCGGTAGCGCGGCGGCACGTTTTCCGGCGACGTCAGCTTGCCGCCTCTTTCCAGATAGTCGGACAGCGTCATGGCGTCGTCCTCGGGAAGGTTTGCCTCACTCGTCATAGCTGATCACCACCTTGTCGGAGACGGGGATACACTGGCAGGACAGGACATAACCTGCGCGGACCTCGTAGTCCTCAAGCGCATGGTTCACTTCCATTTCCACTTCACCTTCCAGCACCCTGGCCCGGCAAGTGGAACAGACCCCGGCCTTGCAGGCATAAGGCGCGTCCAAGGCATTGGCGACTGCTGCCTCCAGCACGGACATTCCGTCCTTTTGCATCTGGAAATTGCGCGTGGTTCCGTCGAGCGTGACCGACAATTCGCACGTACCGGCAGCGGCAGCCGCCGCCCTTGATGCTGCTTTTGTCTTTGCCCGTCCGGGCTGGGAGGAGGCGAAAAGCTCGAACCGGATCTGCTCGTCCGTCAGACCGTGCTTGCGCAGGCTCTCCGCGATGGTCAGCATCATCGGTTCCGGGCCACAGATGAAGGCAGTGTCCACCTCCTCCGCGTCGATCCAGAGCTTGAACAGAAGGTCCATTTTCTCGGCATCGATGCGGCCGGTGAAGAGGTCGATCTCCTGCGTCTCCGTTTCAAGGATATGGATCAGCGACAACCGCCCGAGATGCTGGTTCTTCAGATCCTCCAGTTCCTCGCGGAACATGATCGAACTGGTCTGCCTGTTGGCATAGATCAGAGTGAACGTGCTGTCCGGCTCCCGTGCCAGAACGGTCTTGATGATGGAGAGCACAGGCGTGATGCCCGATCCACCGGCAAAGCCGAGATAACCTTTTGCGGCAGCAGGCTGCAGCTCCGTGTGAAACCGCCCCATCGGCGTCATCGCATCGAGGCGGTCGCCAACTTTCAATTCCTCATTCGCCCAGGTCGAAAACGCGCCGCCGTCAACACGCTTGATACCTACTTTCAGGCAGCCCTCGTCGAGGCCGGCACATATCGAATAGGACCGGCGCAGCTCCTCGCCGTCGAAATCGCGCCGGAACGTCAGATACTGTCCCTGTATGAAGCTGAACGCATCCGCATCCGGCGCGTCCGGTCTGAGCGTCACCACGACGGCATCGCGCGTGTCGCGGCGAATGTCGGTCACTTCGAGCGAATGGAATCGTGCCATTGGCGCTGCCCTTTTCCTACGTCTAGATACATTTGAAATAGTCGAACGGTTCCAGGCACGCCCGGCAGCGCCACGCGGCCTTGCAGGGCGTCGAGCCGTATTGGCTGACCCGCTCCGTGTCGGTGCTGCCGCATCGCGGGCAGGCGACGTCCGGTCCGCGCGCGCCCGACATCCTTGCCGCCCGAGACCGCATTCCCTCGCTTGCGGTGCCGTCGACCGGCGGAGCAATTCCGAAGGAGGTCAGTTTCTCCCGCGCTTCCTGTGTCACCCAGTCCGTCGTCCAGGGCGGCGAAAGCCGCCGTTCCAGCCGCAGGTTTTCAATGCCCTTTTCGCGCAGCTTTTCCTCGATCATCAGATCGATCACCGCCGTCGCCGGGCATCCCGAATAGGTTGGCGTGACGGCAACGACAAGACGGTCGCCCTCGTATCTCACGTCGCGAATGATACCAAGCTCCGTCACCGAAACGACGGGAATTTCCGGATCGGGCACTTCCGCGAGCCAGGTCCACACATCATCGGTTTTGGGAAGAAGCGTTGTGGTCATGGCCGCGCGCCCTACCAGCTCGCGCCGGGATAGGCGCGCTGGAGAAACTGCATTTCGGCAAGGATGAACCCGAGATGTTCCGTATGCCGTCCCTGCTTGCCGCCCAGATGCGCGAATCCGCCCGGTTCCGGCGCCTTCAGGGTGGCTTCGTCCAGGATGGAGCGGACATTTTGCTCCCACTTGCCCTGCAACCCCCCCAGATCCGGCGCAATGCCCGCCCCGGTCAGCGTCGCATCGACATCATCGCCTATGAACATTTCGCCGGTATAGGGCCACAGAAGGTCGAGCGCGTCCTGCATCCGGCGATGGCTTTCTTCGGTTCCGTCGCCAAGCCGAACCACAATGTCCGATGCACGATCGATATGGTAGCTGACTTCCTTGAGTGCCTTGGCTGCGATCTCCGCAACGCGCGGGCTTTTCGAGTGTTCGGCAAGCCAGCTGAGCAACAGGTGATGATAGGCGTCGAACAGGAACTCGCGCATGATCGTCACAGCCATGTCGCCTTTCGGCAATTCCACCAGCAGCAGGTTATGGAATTTCATGGCATCGCGCAGATAGGCGAGATCGTCCGCATCGCGGCCTTTTCCTTCCACTTCGCCGGCAAGCCCGAGCCACATCTGCGTGTGCCCGATCAGATCGAGCGCCGTGTTGGCGAGCGCGATGTCTTCTTCCAGAACCGGCCCGTGGCCGCACCACTCCGACGTCCTGTGACCCAGAATGAGCGCGTTGTCGCCCATGCGGCAAAGCCATTCGAAAAACACGCGCCGGATCGCCTCGTCATTGACGAACGGGTCCGCCCGCATCTCCGTCACAGCTGTCTTTTCTCCGGACATCACATTTTCCCCACTTCGTCGGGAATGTCGAAAAACGTCGGATGCCGGTAGGTCTTGCTTTCGGCAGGATCGAACAGGGGACCTTTTTCCGACGGGCTCGACGCGGTGATCTCCTTCGATGGCACCACCCAGATCGAAACACCTTCGCGGCGCCTTGTGTAAACGTCGCGTGCGTGGTTGATGGCCATTTCGGCATCGGGCGCGTGCAGGCTGCCGACATGCCGGTGGTTCAGGCCATGCTGCCCCCTGATGAACACTTCCCAGAGAGGCCATTCTTTCTTGGACATGGCAGTTTCTCCCTCACCTCGTCTCGATTATTCCGCAGCAACCGCTGCCGCCCTGCGGCGGTCGGCAGCCTTGTCCGCATAAGCATTCAGGCCCTCGCGGAACCATGCGCCATCGTCCCAGGCCTTGACCCGGGCATTGAGGCGCTCACGGTTGCACGGACCATTGCCTTTCAGCACTTCAAAGAACTCCGACCAGTCCGGTTCGGCGAAATCGTAACCCTGCTTGTCTTCGTTCCAGGAAAGCGTCTCATCGGGCACCTTGAGGCCGAGATAATCGGCCTGCGGCACGGTTTCGTTGACGAATTTCTGGCGCAGTTCGTCATTGGTATTCATCTTGATCTTCCACGCCATCGACTGCGCCGAGTGCACGGAATCCTTGTCGGACGGTCCGAACATCATCAGCGAGGGGAACCAGAACCGGTTCAGCGCGTCCTGAGCCATTTCCTTTTGTTCCGGCGTCCCTGTGGCCATCTTCATCATGATCGCGTAACCCTGACGCTGGTGGAAGCTTTCTTCCTTGCAGATGCGGATCATCGCCCGGCTGTAGGGACCGTAGGAGGTCCGCTGCAGCGGCACCTGGTTCATGATCGCGGCGCCATCGACCAGCCACCCGACTGCGCCGATATCGGCCCAGTTCAGTGTGGGATAGTTGAAGATCGACGAGTACTTCATCCGACCGTCCAGCAGCATCTCGG
>JBCDEN010000548.1:0-3446 GCA_039179715.1 Pseudomonadota bacterium | reverse complement strand
TCTGTTCGTCACCATCGAAATGCGCCATGCGCCGTTCTTCGGCTGGATCCAGGATCTGTCCGCACCGGACCCGACATCGCTGTTCAACCTGTTCGGGCTTATTCCATGGGATCCACCGCAACTGCTGATGCTTGGCGTCTGGCCGCTGCTGATGGGTATCACGATGTTCATCCAGATGAAGATGAACCCGGCACCGCCGGACCCGACCCAGCAGATGATCTTCACCTGGATGCCGGTGGTCTTTACCTTCATGCTGGCCTCGTTCCCGGCCGGGCTGGTGATCTACTGGGCATGGAACAACTTCCTGTCGATCACGCAGCAATACGTGATCATGCGCCGCCAGGGAGCCAAGGTCGAACTGTGGGACAATCTTGGGTCCATGTTCAAACGAAAAAAGCCGGCCTCGGACGACGAGGCTGACAAGGCGGAAAAGAGCTGATAAAACCCAAGGCCCCGCACCTCAGCGGGGCCTTTCTGATTGACCGGAAACACCTGGGAGCCTGCAATCCGATGATCCGATAAAGCAAGACCTAATCCGCAAGGCGAAGCCGCCGACCGGCAGGTCGAATGCGTTCACATACGCACATTCTCTTCCCTTGAAACTTGCTTCCCGGAGGTCCCATGCACGGCCCGTCCCCAGACACGCTTCATCCGTTCCACGGCGAAACTCACACCGTTTTCCTGAAAAACGTCATCACACGTCCGAACATCGAGGTGGGCGACTACACCTATTATCACGACTTCGAAAATGCCCTCGATTTCGAAAACCGGAACGTGCGCTACCATTTCGACACCATCGGCGACCGGCTCAGGATCGGAAAGTTCTGCGCATTGGCCTGTGGAACCAACTTCATCATGAACGGCGCCAACCACGCCATGACCGGGTTTTCCACCTATCCGTTCCACATTTTCGCTGAGGAATGGATGGAGCAGTTCGACCCGGAGACGATATTCGGACATCTGCGCGGCGACACGATCGTCGGCAATGACGTCTGGTTCGGGACCAATGCCACCGTCATGCCCGGGGTAACGATCTGCTCCGGTGCCATCATCGGCGCGCATGCGGTCGTGGCCGCCGACGTGCCACCCTATGCGGTGGTCGTCGGCAATCCAGGCCGGGCCGTGCGCCTCAGATACGACGAGGCAACGATCGAACGGCTTCTCGGCGTTTCGTGGTGGGACTGGCCAATCGAAAAGATCTCCCGAAATCTGAAAGCGATCTGGGGTGCGGACATCGACGCGCTAGAGCAGGCAGCCCTGGAGACGGAACCCGGCCTCGACGGAACATCAAAGGCAAGCTAAAAGCAGCCCATGAGCGACGAACAAACCTTTTCGCAGGAAGACCTGGAAGCGGGCCGGCTGATGTTTGCCCGCCCCTGGGACTTTCTCACCAGCGTGACCGACATGTCCAATCTTCCGGATGCGGCCGGCGCGGAAATCGCGTTTGCCGGCAGGTCCAATGTCGGCAAATCCAGCCTGATCAACGCGTTGACGGGCCGCAAAGGCCTCGCCAGAACCTCGTCAACACCCGGCCGGACGCAAATGCTGAATTTCTTCGTCGCGCCGGACACTCCGCTGACGATCGTGGACATGCCCGGATACGGCTATGCGCAGGCACCAAAAGAGCTTGTCGACGCCTGGACCAACCTGGTCTTTTCCTACCTGCGCGGCCGCCCGAACCTGCGCCGCGTGATCCTCCTCGTCGACAGCCGGCACGGGATCAAGAAGAACGACCTGGAAGCGATGGCGCTGCTGGATCGGGCCGCCGTGGTCTACCAGGTGGTGCTGACCAAAGCGGACAAGATCAAGCCGCCGCAGCTGACCCGCCTGATCACCGACACGCAAGCAGCGCTGGCCAAGCGCGTCGCTGCACATCCGCTGATCATTGCAACGTCTTCGGAAAAGAACAGGGGGATCGACGAGTTGAGGGCAGAGCTTTGCCTTCTGGCCAATCAGTAGCCTTCATGATCTGCCCTGAACGCACGATTTGTGCCGCTCCGGCAAACCGGTTATAGCAGGGACCCTCTAAAAATGTTTCTTAGGCCCAATTGAGTAAAAAGTCTCGATGACTAATCCCGACATGTCCAGCCGCGCGCATATCATCGCGCATGCCCTGCCCTACATGCAGCGCTATGACGACAGGACCGTCGTCGTGAAATATGGCGGCAACGCAATGGGCGACCCGGAACTCGGACAGGCCTTTGCCCGCGACATCACGCTGCTGCGCCAGTCCGGCGTCAAACCGGTGGTTGTCCACGGGGGTGGACCGCAAATCGGAAAGATGCTGCAGCGACTGAACATCGTGAGCGAGTTCAAGGGCGGCTTGCGCGTCACCGACAAGGCCACCGTGGAGGTGGTCGAGATGGTTCTGGCCGGGTCGATCAACAAGGAAATCGTCCAGATGATCAACGCAGAAGGCGGCCGCGCGGTCGGTTTGTGCGGCAAGGACGGCAATCTTGTCACCGCGCGCCAGCTCAAGCGCACCATGGTTGATCCTGACAGCAACATTGAACGCGTGATCGATCTCGGCTTTGTCGGCGAGCCGGCACAGGTCGACCCGACGGTTTTGAAACTGGTATTGAAGGAAGCCATCATCCCCGTCGTCGCGCCCGTTGCGCATGGCGAAGACGGCGAGACCTACAATATCAACGCGGATACGGCCGCCGGGGCAATCGCCGGTTCGCTGAGCGCGAAAAGGCTGCTCTTCCTGACGGATGTGCCCGGTGTTCTCGACAAGGAAGGCAACCTGATCAAGCAGCTTAGCGTTGCCAAGGCCCGCGCGCTGATGTCCGACGGGACGATATCGGGCGGCATGATCCCCAAGGTCGAGACCTGTATCGAAGCGCTTGAGCGCGGTGTGGAAGGCGTGGTGATCCTCAACGGCAAGGTGCCACACGCCGTGCTTCTGGAACTTTTCACGGACGGCGGCGCAGGGACGTTGATACGCCCGTGACCGGAAAACGCATCCTGCCCCTGGAAGGCCAGCACGCACACCGCCAGGACCTTCGTGTGTTCAAGGGCGTGGAGGCCTGGGTGTTCGACCTGGACAACACGCTCTACCCGCATGAAGCCGACCTGTTTTCCCAGATCGATGAGCTGATCTCCCTTTATGTGCAAAAGATCATGGATCTCAACCGCTCCGAGGCGATGGTGCATCAAAAGGCGCTTTACCACGAGTACGGCACCACCTTGCGCGGCCTGATGACGACGCAGAACATCGATCCGGACGACTATCTCGCCTTTGTGCACGACATCGACTATTCGGGACTTGAGCCCAATCCGGAGCTGGCCGCCGCAATCGAAGCCCTGCCCGGCAAGAAGTTCATCTTCACCAACGGTGACCGTCCGCACGCGGAACGCACGGCGGCTGCCCTCGGCATTTCCGATCATTTCGAGGACATCTTCGACATCGTGTCCGCGGATCTCGTGCCCAAGCCAAACCGCGA
>JBCDEN010000173.1:0-7288 GCA_039179715.1 Pseudomonadota bacterium | reverse complement strand
CGAGCCCTTGAACACGTCGGGTGGCAGGATCGCCTTCAAGGATGTGAAGTTTCACTACGATCCGGATCGTCCCATCCTCAAGGGCGTTGATTTCGAAGTGCCGGCCGGCAAGACGATTGCCATTGTCGGTCCCTCGGGGGCTGGCAAGTCGACCATCTCGCGCCTGCTGTTCCGGTTCTACGATGTCACCGGCGGTGCGGTTGAAATTGATGGCCAGGACGTCAGGGACGTGACCCAGGAGAGCGTGCGCCACGTTATCGGCATGGTGCCGCAGGACACGGTCCTCTTCAACGACACCATTGCCTACAACATTCGGTATGGTCGGCCGGATGCGAGCGATGAAGAGGTGCGCGAGGCCGCTCGCATGGCGCAGATCCACGACTTCATCGAACAATTGCCGAACGGATATGCGTCCGAGGTCGGGGAACGCGGCCTGAAATTGTCGGGTGGCGAGAAACAGCGGGTGGCGATTGCACGCACGATCTTGAAATCACCGCCGATCCTCATACTCGACGAGGCGACATCGGCGCTCGATACACACACGGAAAGGGAGATCCAGTCCGCGCTTGATCAGGTTGCCAGGAACCGAACGACGCTCGTGATTGCGCATCGCCTGTCCACGGTTGTGAATGCGGATCAGATTATCGTTCTCGAGGCGGGAGAAATTGCCGAGCGTGGGACGCACACCGAGCTTCTGGACAAGAACGGTCTTTACGCATCGATGTGGGCGCGTCAGCGCGAAGCCGACGAGGCCGAAGAGCGGTTGCGGGCGGCTCGGGAAAACGACGAGCTGGGAATTGTCACACGCGGCAGGACCGCAGACTACATTCCGGCGAAATAGCGGGATCCCGGAAAGGAGTGCGCCACCTCTCGCCGGAACCGGGCTCAGGCGCTCAGCTGTTGCCGGAACGTGCTGATCTGAAGCGCGGCCTTGGCGGCCTCGAGCCCCTTCAGCACGAAATGCTCACGGTAGATGGACGTGTGATGGTCCGTTTCCTGGAAATGGTGCGGCGTCAGCGAGACGGACAGGACCGGAACGTCTGTTTCCAGACCTGCCTGCATCAGGCCCGTCACGACAGCCTGCGCAACGAAGTCGTGCCTGTAGATGCCACCGTCAACGACGAGCGCCGCGGCAGCGATGGCTGCATACTTTCCTGTTTTCGCAAGGCTCTTTGCCGCAAGCGGCATTTCGAAAGCACCGGGAACGTTGAACACGTCGATGTTTTCGGCGGGTATGACCTGTTGAAAGCCCTCGAGTGCCTGATCGACAATATCGGAATGCCAACCGGCCTTGATGAAGGCATAGCGGGTGTGTGTCATTGGTGATCTCCCTGTTTGCGACACGTCACCCAAGGCGATCACGAGCGGCCCGTATCACGGCGATCCGCGCGCTGTTTCTCTTTCATCCGGACTGTAACCGTCGGCCCAGGCATCTCACCTGATCTGCTTGACCCTTCCCTTTGGAAGGCGCTCGCGGGCTCGCAGTGCACTGCATACCGCCGGTGGGGACTTTCACCCCGCCCTGAGAACGCCGCCTTTGTTGCAGGCGGCGCATCTCAAGACAAGCGTCCAGTTTCAAAAAATCCAAGTGCGTCTGGTGGCCGGATTGCTTGACGAAGCGGAACTTTATTGCCGTCAGGCCGCGCGCTCGGTTGCCCGTGCATTATCTTTCGCAATGCCAACGTCGTTTGCGGGCGTTTTTCTCCCGGCCTGGCGGTTCGGAGCGCCACCGAACAGAAAGTTCGTAACAGCCCTTGCCAGACCTCTCAGCTCCTTGTTGCGAGCAGCACGGGCACGAGTTTCGTAGATGTTTCCGGTGTGGATCATGACAGGCTCCTTTTGTCTGTGGAGGCTTTATCTCATGTTGCGGACTTTCGAAGAATTGGGGTAATCTGGAAGATATCTTTCGAAAGTTTCGAATAATGCGACTCGATGATCTGAAGTTCTTCAAACGCGTGGCCGAACTCGGCAGCCTGTCCGCAGCGGGCAGGGAATTCGGCCTGTCACCATCCGCGGCCAGCAGCCGGCTGAGCAACCTGGAAAAGGAGCTCGGTTCCCAGCTCGTTGCCAGAACCACGCGGCGCACCGGGCTGACGGAAGCCGGGCAGGTGTTTCTCCACCACACCAGCAATGCCCTGGGAGAGATGGATCGGGCGCGCGCCCTGATCGACGCGGCTGAGGATGCCCCGCGCGGCATGCTGCGCATGTCGCTCAACGTCTTTTTCGGGCGCAAACATATCCTGCCCTACCTGCCCGAGTTCAGGGAGATGTACCCTGAATTGAGGCTGGAGGTCGACATGACCGACCGGATTGTCGACCTCGTCGCGGAAGGCTATGACATGGCGATCCGGGGCGCGCCTCTGCCTGATTCCAGCCTGATTGCCCGCAAGCTCGGCGGCAATCCGCGGGTTCTGTGTGCAAGCCCTGAATATCTTGAACGCAAGGGTGTGCCCAGATCCCCGGAAGACCTGCGCAATCACGATTGCGTCGGCTTCGACCCCATGCCGGTCTGGTATTTTGAGGGCCCGGAGGGCGAGATCGCCTACCATCTGGAAGAGCCGGTGATATCCGGGGACAGCGGCGATTTCGCTTATGATGCAGCCGTTTACGGTCTTGGTCTCACCGTGAAGTCGCTGGCCCATGTGTGGGAGGATCTGCGCAACGGCCGGCTCGTTGCCGTAATGGAAAACTACCCGGTGGCGCGGACGGGGAACATCTACGCGGTCTATCCGCCCGCGCGTTTCATTCCGCCCAAGGTGACCAAGCTGGTCGATTTTCTGATCTCCAAATACGGCCGGCCGGCCTATTGGGAAACGGATTATCGCAACGCGGCGGAATAACCGGTTTCTTCCGGAACTTGCATTTCGGAAAACTGCAGGAAAATCAGCGCGGGCAGGTTCTCATGACGCCAAAAAGCCTCTAGAAGCGGGGGAGTATTGGAGCGCAAAGAGGCCATGTCCTGGAGCGGGTTTCAGCGCCTTGCCGAAAGTTATGCCTTCGCTGTCCTTGTCCTGAAGTCGGAAGATCTTGATGTCGATTGTCGATACCGTCACCAAATCCCTGGTCCCGATCCATCGGGAGGGCTGGCCGTTCATAGCCATTTCGCTTGTCGCGACGCTGGTTGTCGGCTGGTTCATCGACCCTCTGTTCTGGATCGGGCTCTTCATCACGGGGTGGATCTGCTATTTTTTCCGGGACCCGAAGCGGGTGACACCGGTCGGCGAGGGGCTTGTGATTTCGCCGGCGGACGGTGTGGTGAGCCATGTCGGCCTTGTCAGGCCGCCGCAGGAACTGGAAATCGGCAGCGAGCCGCTGATGCGTGTTTCGATCTTCATGAACGTTTTCGACTGCCATGTGAACCGCGCACCCGTGGGCGGCAAGATCGAGCGCGTCGCTTACCGGGCCGGAAAATTCCTCAATGCCGAGCTCGACAAGGCCAGTGAGGACAATGAGCGCAATGGTCTCGTCATCGACATGGGCGAAACCCGGATCGGTGTGGTGCAGATTGCCGGCCTGGTGGCGCGCAGGATCGTCTGTTTCGTTCGTGAAGGCGAAACGCTCTCCGCCGGGGATCGTTTCGGGCTGATCCGCTTCGGCTCGCGACTGGATGTCTATTTTCCAGAGGGCACGCAGCCGAAAGTGGCGCTGGGGCAGACCATGATCGCCGGTGAGACAATTCTCGCGGATCTTGCACAGCCCCAGGCACCGGCGCAGCCGCTGACACGTGTGAGCTGAGGTAGCCTGTGGCCGAGAGCAAGGACAGCAGCGCCAGCAAGAGCCGTCAGACGCCGCGCTTCCGGCGTGTGCCGATGCGGCTCATCGTGCCGAACATGGTCACGCTGCTGGCGCTCTGTTCAGGTTTGACGGCCGTACGGATGGCCTTTGATGGCCGCTGGGAATTCGCGGTCGGCGCTGTCATTCTTGCAGCCGTCCTGGATGGTCTGGATGGCCGTGTGGCGCGCCTTATGAAGGGCACCTCCCGATTTGGCGCTGAGCTTGATTCGCTTTCCGATTTTGTGAATTTCGGCGTTGTTCCGGCGCTGATGCTGTACCTGTGGCTGCTCAAGGATGCCGGCAATCTCGGCTGGATTGCTGCCCTGATCTTCGCGATTTCGATGGCCCTGCGGCTGGCCCGCTTCAATGTTGCCCTGGATGATCCCAACAAACCCGCCTGGACGTCGCGTTTCTTTACCGGCGTTCCGGCACCCGCCGGTGCACTGACGGTGCTGCTGCCGCTTTATCTCGACTTTCTCGGATTGTTTCCGCACTGGTTCGCTGATGCCGCATTCGTGGCTGCGTATACGGTTGGCATCGCCTTCCTCGTGATCAGCAGGCTGCCGACATTTTCCGGCAAGACGCTCGGCACCAGGGTCCGGCGCGACTTTGTTCTTCCCCTGATCGTGGCGGCCGTCCTGATCGTCGCGCTCACCGTCAGCTATCCCTTCCGGATGGTGGCGGGCGCTGCCGTTCTCTACCTGCTGACGATCCCGGTCTCCTGGCGCGCGCACCGCAAGCTCGTCATGGCCGATGAAAGCATGGCCCTCGACGATGACGGCGATGAATGCGACACGGATCTCGACAACATTGCCGACCGTGACAAGGATCACGGCGGCTGATCCGCAAAGCGGCCTCGCAAATCGGGTTTCGCCGAGAGACATTCAGGTTCACTTAGGGCTCCTCACAACCAAGAGGAGTTTCATGTGCTAAGCGGAAAAACAATCCTGATCACCGGTGCCAGCAGCGGTATCGGCGCAGCGGCCGCGCGTATCTTTGCAGAAGAGGGGGCGAACCTCATTCTTGCAGCAAGGCGGAAGGACAGTCTTGAGGAGGTCAAGGCCTCGCTGCCGCAGGCCGGATCCCGGATAAGGGTGTTCGCCGGCGATGTCGCCGATCCCGGATTTGCCGAAAGCTCAGTCGGTGCGGCCATGGAAACATTCGGCCGGCTCGACGGCGCATTCAACAACGCCGGCATACTTGGCGACATGGGTCCCGTGTCTGATCTGAGTCTTGAGAACTGGAACCGGGTCCTCGCGACCAATCTCACCAGCGCTTTCCTCGCTGCCCGGCACCAGATCCCGGCCATGGCCGGGTCGGGCGGCGGCTCGATCGTGTTTACGTCGACATTTGTCGGGCACACCATCGGCTTGCCGGGCATGTCCGCCTACGCGGCCTCCAAGGCGGGACTCACCGGGCTGACGCAGGTTCTCGCCGTCGAAGGCGGACCGCAGAACATCCGCGTCAATGCCTTGTTGCCGGGCGGCACCAAAACCGGGATGGCGGGTGATGATCCGGCCTTTCACGACTATGTCGCGGGCTTGCATGCCCTGAAGCGCATGGCAGAACCGGAGGAAATTGCGCGGGCCGCGCTCTTCCTGCTGAGCGATGCGGGCTCCTTCGTCACCGGGTCTGCGATGCTTTGTGATGGTGGCAACTCCATCACAAAAGCGTAGCGCATCGGAGTGATCAGTCAGGGATCAAGGCACTTTGCGTCAGTCAACAGACGGCAGGGGAATGGAGAAGGCTTCGCTGCGTTCGATGGCGCGGGCGACCCGGAAGAGGCTTTGTTCCTCGAAGTAGCGCCCCACCAGTTGCAGGCCGATGGGCAGGCCTTCCGAATGCATGCCGCACGGCATCGTGAGCGCCGGATGCCCCGTCATGTTGAAGAAGCTCGTAAAGCGTGTGATGGCGTTGCCGATTGCCTCGGCAACGCCATCGCGCTGCGTCGTTGTGGTTCCGAGCGTCTGGGCAATCTCGGGCGTGGCGGGTGTCAATATGAGGTCGACATGGTCAAAGAGCGCATTGGTCTGCTGCCGGTAGGTCTCGATGAAGCGTTTGGCCTTTACATAGTGCTCGGCAAGAATGCACTGCCCGGCGGACAGCCCGGCCCGGAAATCCGCGCTGTAAAGGTCGCCGCGTGTTTCCAGATAGGCAGAATGCGCGCTGAGCGCTTCCGGCATCTGAACGGTCAGGGAAACAGTGCGCGTGTGCTCCATGTCCGGAAACGTGACGGGTACGAGCCTGGCTCCCATCGCTGAGAGATGCTCTTTCACGCGTTCCACGGCGTCCAGTATTTGAGGGTCGGTCCGTTCGAAGAAGAAATTGACCGGAATGCCGACCTTTACCCCGGAAATATCCTGGCCCGGCGCATCGGAATAGGTTTCCAGCGGCACGTTGACGGACGCCGGGTCCATGGGATCGTGGCCGGAAATCAGGCCGAGCATATCGGCGCAATCGGTAACCGTTCGCGTGATGACGCCGACATGATCAAGCGTCCAGCAATAGGGAACGACACCCTGGGTCGAAACCCGGCCGATTGTTGGTTTGAGCCCGACAAGGCCGTTGAGCACTGCCGGTGCGCGCACCGAACCGCCTGTATCGGTGCCAAGCGCCGCCGGAACAAGGCCGAAGGCGACGGCGGCTGCAGATCCGCTTGAGGACCCTCCCGCCAGCCGCGTCGTGTCATAGGCATTTACGCATGTCCCGTAGACCTTGTTTTCCCCGGTCGCGCCGTAGGCGAATTCGTGCAGGTTCGTTTTCCCAATGCTCAGGGCACCGGCCTTGCGCAAACCGGCGATCACGTAGGCGTCTTTCTCGGCGACCCTGTCGTGGAAGACACGCGATCCCGCAGTCGTTTTCACACCCGCGATGTCGAATAGGTCCTTGCTCGCGAAAGGAACACCCGCAAAGGCTGACCGCTCGAGGTCACCGTGCTTCAAAGACGCGGCGGATGTCATTGCCTCTTCCGCCGTCACCGTGATGAACGCGCGGGAAAGGGCGTTGAGCCGTTGAATGCGTTCCTCGAAACAGGCAACGAGCTCAACAGGCGTGATCCTGCCTGTTGCGAGACCCGCCTTCAGGGAGCGGACATCTTGAAATGCGATACTTGCTGTCATCTAGCGTTTCTGCACCCCAAGCGCCGGCGGTGTCGTTCCGAGATCGATCCTGCGAAGAACTTCCAGTTCCTGAAGCAGGTCCTGGAAACCGGTGATGATTCCCATTTTGGGGTCGATCAACTCGTCAAGTTCCGCGTCTGACCAGTCGTGGCTGGCCATTTCGTTGCAAATGCCTTCCAGGGTCTGTTTCTGAAGCGGTTTCATTCTGGTTCTCCTGACAGGCTAGGGTACGGACCCATAAATGAGGCCGAAAGGGTTTGAGGCGGCTTGCTTCTCGTCAAGGAGCGGAAGCGCAGGAAATGTGGTTCATTTTCAAGCCTTTCGCAACGCGGAGGAGAAGCAAGCCGGTCAAATCCGAAGGACATGGAAATGGCTTCACCCCGCAGCGTCAGCGT
>JBCDEN010000170.1:0-7408 GCA_039179715.1 Pseudomonadota bacterium | reverse complement strand
ATTTGAGTCATTTTTTCAACTTTAGAATTATTCCATAATTATCAATTAGATGAAAATTACCGCAACGATAAATTGACCAAGAAACCTGTTGTCTGATTGCAGGATTTGCAGGTCCGGACTGCCTGCTTTTCCCAGCCCACGGGACGCAAGTCGCTGTCTCCGCTCCAGCACCCGGCAGGCCTGGAATTCGTAACTTGACGTAAGGGAAATAAAACGACTGAATGGTCATCACGAAGAACGGTGTCGCACCGCATCGGGGGAGACGGACATGAACTTTGATCTCGGGACCTATTCACGAAAGATTTCAACACGGTCACCGGAGGCCCAGCGTCACTTCGACCAGGGCCTGATCTGGCTCTACGGCTACAATCACGAAGCTGCTGCCGTGTGTTTCGAAAAGGCACTGGCAAGCGACCCCGACTGCGGAATGGCCTACTGGGGATTGGCCTATGCCATCGGACCCAACTACAACAAGCCATGGGAATTCTTTGAACCGGACGAGCGCGTTTCGATGCTGAAGAAAGCCGGGGAAACCGTCGCCGCCGGACTGGCGTTGAAAGACAGGCTGGAACCGGTCGAAACCGCACTGATCGAAGCGATCGGCAAACGTTTTCCGGAAGACCCGGCGGTCGAGGACTACCTGCCGTGGCATGATGCGTTTTCAGATGCCATGCGCGTCGTCCATGCGAACCATGGCAGCGACCTCGATGTCGTGACGGTCTTCGCCGAAGCCCTTATGAACCGATCTCCCTGGCAACTCTGGGACCTGAAAGAAGGAAAACCGGCCGAAGGCGCGTCAACTCTGGAAGCGCAGGCCGCGCTGGAAAAGGCATTCGAAGACCGCAGCGATGCCTGGGACCATCCGGGTCTCCTGCACATGTACATCCATCTGATGGAAATGTCGCCGACACCGGAAAAGGCGCTCAAACACGGTGACCGTCTCGTGGATCTCGTCCCCGACAGCGGGCACCTGTGTCACATGGCAACGCATATCGACGTCCTGTGCGGCGACTATCAGAACGTCGTCTGGCGCAACCACCGGGCTGCCCGGGTCGACCGAAAATACGAGGAGCTTGCCGGGCCGCAGAACTTCTACACCCTCTACCGGATCCACAATGTGCATTTTGAAGCTTACGGCGCCATGTTCCTTGGCCAGCCGGAGGCCGCCCTGGCCGCATCGGAAGAACTGATGCGCATGCTGCCGGACGAGGTCGTGCGTTTCTTTCCCGACCTGTTCGAATCTTTCTACGGCAAGAAGATACACGTCATGGTCCGCTTCGGTCAGTGGCAGGACATTCTTGACGAGCCTCTTCCCGGTGATGCGGAACTTTACAGCTACACCACCGCCGCGATCCTGCAGGCGCGCGTGATCGCTTTCGCCAATCTGGGCCGCCTGGAAGACGCGCAAGCGGAGCGTGAACGCGCTCTTGCTGCCCGCCGCGCGGTGCAGGAGAGCCGCATGGTGTTCAACAACACTGCCGATGATGTACTGGCCATCGGCGAGGCCATGATGGATGGCGAACTCGCCTTCAAGTCGGGCCGCAGGGACGAAGGGCTTCAGCACCTGCGACGGTCCGTCGAACTCGACGACGACCTGCTTTATGACGAACCCTGGGGCTGGATGCAGCCAACCCGCCATGCGCTTGGCGCGCTGTTGCTGGAAGACGGACGGTTTGACGAAGCCGAAGGTGTCTACCGCGCCGACCTCGGCCTTGATGACACGCTCGCAAGGGCCTGTCAGCATCCCCAGAACATCTGGAGCCTTCACGGTCTGCATGAATGCCTGGTAAGGCGTGGTGAACTGACGGAGGC
Organism: Pseudomonadota bacterium; assembly: GCA_039179715.1. Lineage (GTDB taxonomy): Bacteria > Pseudomonadota > Alphaproteobacteria > Rhizobiales > Stappiaceae > Roseibium. The sequence goes on along the minus strand of JBCDEN010000170.1, from coordinate 5,596 downwards.
ACGGCATGTGAAGCTGCTGCTCGACAAGGCCGCGGCGCGCGCGACGGTGCCCGTGCATGCATCCTGCTATTGCCGGAGCCGCGCCAAGGCAGCCTGAGAGCTCCTCGGCACGCTTGGACGCATCCAGCGCGCAAGGCGCGGTTTCGGAACAAGTTGACTTTCAAGGGAGTTCGGCCCGGCTTCAGACGATGTCTGAAAACCGGACCGAGTGCCCGGTCCGCCCCCGGAAAACTGGTGCCTGCCCCCACTCATGGAGCGCTTTTGAAAGGAACCTCTCAGGCGCTCGACCTGCGTGCGTTGATCCCGGTCAAGGACAGGCGTGTATTTGCCTGGCAAGTAAAGCAAGTGAGGCAACCCACGGCAAGGGCCGAAAGCCCCGGGAGTGAAAGATCTCCCGACTTAACTTGAATGCCGTTAAGACAACCTGGGATAACGTGGATAAACCTGGGGGTAACGGACGGCTCCACAACCGGGAGCGGGAGAAGGAATTCGTGACATGACCATTGCCAACGACACAAAGTGGATTGATAAAGAAAAGACCGGTTTGTCGGAGGCAGCCATGGATATCAACCTCACACTCTCAGCAGATACGATCCGCATGCTCGTGCAGAAGGCACGTGCCGCCGCGTCTTCAATGCGCGACACATTCGAGGACGGACATGACGGCGATGTCGAATTCGACGCGGACACGCTTGAAGAGGGTCATAACCACGACGGACTAGCGGAAGAGGAAAGCACCGACCTTTCCGACACGGAGCTGCGTGAACTGATCGAAGACCTCAACGTCGACGAGGCGGCGGGACTTGTCGCCGTTGCCTGGGTGGGGCGCGGTGATTTCGAAGCCGAGGACTTTGAGCAGGCGCTCGAAGAGGCAAAGGAACGCGCGGTCGGATCGACTGCGAAGTATTTGCTCGGCATGCCTTTGCTCGCCGACTACCTTGAAGCCGGTCTCGACGCACTGGATCTGTGACGCAGTCGCGTGCGGAAGACCGCACGACGATCAAACCGGCTTTTCGGTAAAAGGTTTTCACCCGCTTTCTCCAGAAAGCGCGGACGGCTGTGTTATCAATTGCTTATGCGCATAAATGCCAAAGGATGCTTAGCCGCATCGTCCTCACCCCGGTGTTTTTCTTGGGAAAACCTGTCCCAGAGTCATTTCCGGGCTTTTCGCCAGGATCGAATTGCCTCACTCTCGCCAAAGTTCATGGTGGGACATGGGAGTTGAGGGCAATGCTGCAAGACCCGGCGAACCGCGATGTATTTACCGTGCATCGACCGTCTCCGTGGCCGTATGTCGGCGCAATGATCGCCGCGACAGCTTTGATAACAACCTTGGTTGTTGCATTCAGCAGCGCATAATCCTGACAGCTTGAGAAACTTCATCCGATCCTGTAGCGATCGGGGAATGCTGTTGCTCACTTTTCAGAAAGCCTTTTGATGGCGGTCAAACGCTTGGCGGTCCTCGATGTGGCCCGCGGCCTCGCGGTCATCGCCATGGTGATCTATCACTTTTCGTGGGATCTCTACTGGTTTGGCTTCGTCGACTGGCCGGTGGCTCAGGGCACTGGCTGGAAAACCTTTGCCGGGCTGATCGCGGGAAGTTTCCTGCTCCTGGCCGGGGTAAGCCTCGACCTCGCCCATCACGAAACGCTTCGCTGGCCGTCTTTCTGGCGCAGATTTGTCATGATCGCCGCTGCAGCTGCAGGCGTAACCCTTGTTACCTATTTCACGTTCGGCAGCAGCTTCGTCCGCTTCGGCATCCTGCACAGCATCGCCGCCGCCAGCATCGTCTCGCTTCCATTCATCGGGCGTCCATACTGGATTGCGCTCGTCGCGGCCGCTTTCCTGCTGACGTTGCCCTTGTGGGCAAGCTCTCCCGCATTCGATGGTCAACTCTGGCTCTGGACCGGTCTTGGAACACCGGATTTCGGCAGCGTCGATTATGTCCCGATTGCGCCCTGGGCCGGCGTGACGCTGGCGGGCCTTGCACTGTCCGGGGTCTTTCGGGAGTGGGCAACATGGGACCGGCTGGGCAGGGTTTCCTGTTCGGGAACTGCCGGGCGCTCAATGCGGTTTTTGGGACGCCATTCCCTTGCGATCTACCTGATCCACCAGCCGGTCCTTTACGGCCTCGTCTGGCTTGCCGCGTCGCTCGGGCCTGAACTGGATCGCGCCGGCGATGCCTTCATCAGCAATTGCGCGCGCGCCTGTCAGGACACGCTGGATACGTCCGAAATCTGCACGGCCGCGTGCACGTGCACGCTTGAGCATCTGAAAGCGGACGGCACCTGGACCCGTCTGGTTACCGATCCTGCCGATCAGTCGCTGCGCACCCGCATGAACGATCAGTACCTTCTGTGCCTGGCAGATCCGGAGCTGCGCCCTTCGGTTAGCCAGTGATCCTGCGGGCCGTGGCAAGTGCCCGCGCCCGCCGCGCCTGCGCAAAGGCCAGAAAGTCCGCCTTGTTGCTTCCCAGCCGAAACTGCTCAAGTCCCCAGAGAGCCGACACCACATCGCATTTTGCCTTCATGATCTCAAGATGGCGGCGTGAGGGACGCAGTTCGTCGCCCGCGCTGTTTCGATAGGCCGCCAGGAACGCCCGCTCCTGCGCATTCGAAAACCCGTGCTCCAGGCTTGCATAGGCCAGATCCCAGGCGGGCTCGGCCATCGCCGAATATTCCCAATCGATGAGCCATAGCCGGTCCGGTGCCATGAGACAGTTTCCGGGCGACGGATCGCCGTGGCTCGGAACCGCAATGCGATCGTGTTCCAGCCGTTCAAGCGGCCGCAGTTGCAAAAGCACCTGATCCAGCAGGGCAACGTCGGCTGCCACGCGGACGTCTGCAGCAAGTGTTCTTTTCTGGGCATCAATCACGCGGTCGGGATCGAGCTCGCCTTGAAACGCATCCCTTGAGGCATGAAGCCTCCCCAGAATGTTTCCAAGGTGCGCAGCAAGGGTGTCCGGCGAAGCGCTGACCGTGGCCACCGCGCGGGTCAGCAGGATCCCGGTTCGCGGGTTACAGAACAGCGGCCCGAGCGCAACGCCAAGATCGGCAGCACGGCGGATGTTCTCAGCTTCATCGTCCCGGTCGACCATACCGGCTGTTTCGGGTCTTGGAAGACGGAGGAAAAACGCCCCGCGTTCCGTCTCCAGCCGGTAGACCCGGTTGCTCAACCCAGCCTGGGGCAGCGCGGCCAGAACGGGTCCGCAAATCTCGCGAAGGTCCGGATGCGCCGCAAAGGCATCTTGAATGTCTGGCGTTGGGGAACCTGATTGTGGCACAAGCAGCCGATATTCGTTTGCTCTCATCGAAAGTCAGACGCCATGACGGACGTCCCCTCGCCGCATATCATCATTACCTATTGCCGCCAATGCAACTGGCTGCTGCGCAGTGCCTGGATGGCGCAGGAGATCCTCACGACATTTTCCGAAGAAACGGGGGCGGTCACGCTTGTGCCTGGCACCGGTGGCGTTTTTCAGATCACCTGTGACGGACACCTGATCTGGGACAGGTCCCGGGACGGCGGTTTCCCGGAGGCAAAGCGTCTCAAGCAGCGCCTGCGCGATCTGCTCTGGCCGGAAAGGGACCTGGGACACGCCGACCGGGAAAAACCTGAATGAGGCATGTCCCGGTCAGTCAACCCGTCAATGCGGATCTGACGCCGCCGGGTTAAGCCGGCGTTTCCAGCGCCTCGAAAACCTCTCTTGCGGCATTGAGCCCGTTGATCGCCGCCGGCAGGCCGCCATAGACGGCCATTTGCCAGATCGCCTCGACGATTTCCTTCCGCCCGGCCCCGGCGGCCAGCGTGTGTTCGATGTTGATCTTGAGCTGCGGTCCGGTCTGGCCGCCAAGCACCGTCAGCGCGGCGATCGTGCACAGCTGCCGTGTCTTCAGGTCCAATCCCGGGCGCGCATAGTGTCGCCCGTAGCCCCACTCGATCAGGCTTTCGGCAAAGCCGGGAACGAGATCGTCGTATCTTTCCTTCAGGACGGCTTCCAGTTCGGGATTAAGTCTCCGGGTCAGCGCGCGACCCTGCTCCAGTGCGTTTGTCATCAGTCCGGCCTTTCAAACCTGACCGCGCGCCGTGTTCGGTCCGGGCACAGTTTTCAAAGGCGGGATCGACGGTTTCGCCGGCTTCCATCCTTTTGTAGAGATCGATTTTTTCGTCCAGCACGGTCAGCATTCCGGTGAGCGCGGCAATGTCGTCCGACACTTTCTGCCGGTGTTCTTCCAGCATGATCCTGCGCGCTTTCAGGGAAGCGGCCCCCTTTGTACGCAGCTCCGCATATCGCTGCCGCTTGCTGATCCCCATGCCGGTGGACTTGAGCCTGGCGAGAAAGTCGATCCACCTCAGGATCGTCTCGTCATAGACACGCCGCCCACCGGCATCGCGCAATGGTTTAGGCAACAAGCCGATCTTTTCGTAGTAACGCAGGGTGTCGGTGGAAAGCCCCGACTTTTCAGCAAGATCACCAATCCGCATGACTGTCTCCGAACAGAACGATCTGACCCAGTTACAGGTTGGAGCGCGCTCCAGGTCAAGACCTTGATGTCGGAATTCGGCAACAGCGATCCGCGTTTTTGATTGATTGCCCAATCAAGAAAAAGCTACGCTTTCCTCAAGTCCAAGTCCGGCCACGGGGAAACGCCATGAGCTCTCGCAAGAACATCCTGATTCTGATGGTTGATCAGCTGAACGGCACCCTGTTCCCCGACGGCCCTGCGGAGTTTCTGCATGCCCCCAACCTGAAGAAGCTTGCAGAACGTTCGGTGCGGTTCAAGAACACCTACACGGCCTCGCCGCTGTGCGCCCCGGGCCGGGCGAGTTTCATGTCCGGTCAGTTGCCGCGCCGCACGGGCGTCTACGACAATGCGGCCGAATTTGCGTCCGATATCCCGACCTACGCCCATCACTTGCGCCGCGCCGGCTACACCACATGTCTGTCCGGCAAGATGCATTTCGTCGGACCGGACCAGATGCACGGCTTCGAGGAACGCCTGACCACGGATATTTACCCCGCCGATTTCGGCTGGACGCCGGACTACCGCAAACCCGGTGAGCGCATCGACTGGTGGTATCACAACATGGGATCAGTGACCGGCGCCGGCATTGCCGAAATTTCCAACCAGATGGAATATGACGACGACGTTGCCTTCCAGGCCATCCGCAAGATCTACGATTACGGCCGCGGCAAATACGACCGGCCCTTCTGCCTGACCGTGAGCTTCACCCACCCGCACGATCCTTATGTCGCACGCAAGCAATACTGGGATCTCTACGAGGACTGCGACCAGCTGATGCCGCATGTTCCGGCAAAAGCCTACGAAGAACACGACCCGCATTCAAAACGGATTTTCGATGCCAATGACTGGCGCAGCTTCGATATCGGCGAAGACGACATCCGCCGGTCACGCCGTGCCTATTTCGCCAATATCTCCTATCTCGACGACAAGATCGGTGAAATCCTGCATGCGCTGGAAACCATGCATCTGGCGGACGATACGACCATCCTGTTTGTCTCAGACCATGGCGACATGCTCGGCGAGCGCGGCCTCTGGTTCAAGATGACCTTCTTCGAAGGCTCCTCCCGCGT
>JBCDEN010000740.1:0-2286 GCA_039179715.1 Pseudomonadota bacterium | reverse complement strand
CGCCTGTGCACTGGTTCTGACCTATCTTGCGATCTGAGCCGAAAACCGCCGGGTAACAGGCCGCCAGATAGGTCGCCAGACAGGCCGGCTCAATCGGGCTGGGTAACGCGCCTCAGGGTCAGGTTGATCCGCCCGCCATTCTTCAAAAGCGTGGATGTGCCTTTCAGAACCCTGTCGATGCCGTGAAAGGCAAGGCGGGCATCGCCGCCCAGGACCACGACATCGCCGGATTGCAGGCGGAAGGACTTCGTCGGGTCGTTCCGTTTGAGCCCGCCGACCCGGAAGGTTGCCGTGTCGCCGAGAGAGACCGAAACGACCGGCGCGTCGAAGGTCTTTTCGTCCCGGTCCTGATGCAGGCCCATCTTCGCACCCGTCTCGTAGAAATTGATCAGGCACGCTTCGGGCGCGGGCGCGTCCGGGGCCACGTCCTGCCAGAGCGCCGTGAGCCTTGCGGGAATGTCCGGCCATGGACTGCCTGTTGCCGGGTGGCCGGGCTGATAACGGTAGCCGTCGATATCGGACACCCAGCCGAGCGGGCCGCAATTGCTCATCTTCACCGAAAACGCTTTGCCGGTCTTCGGCATCACCGGCTGGTAGAGCGGCGCTTCGGTGACAAGCATCCGGATTTCTTCAAGAAGCGCTTGCTGTTCCGCGCGGTCGAAATAGTCCGGAAGGTAGGAGAGGCCGTTCAGGCCATTGATCGGAATATCCTGCATGTTGTCTTCATACAGGAGTTCGTCAGTCGCCGCAGCCTCCGCAGCCGGAGCCGCCGCCACCGCCGCCGTCACCGCAGCCCGCGCCGCAGCCGGATGCGTTCCCCGACGCCTTGCCGAGGATGGCCCGGATCGCGATGATCAGCACGACGATACCGATCACGAACCAGGCCGTGTGCTCGCTGGCCCAATGCCAGACCATATTGCGCATCTTTTCCAGCAAGGTGTCTCCGGCCGGTTGTCCATGTGCAAAGGCAAGCCCGGTTCCGAACAGGAGTGCGACGAGGGAGACAAGCGCGCCATAGGCGCGTGCGGGCACGGATCTCAGATGTTGCCCGGTCCGCAGCACCCATCCGGGCAGACCCGGCCTGGGGACGATCCAGACGTCTTTTGTGTTGACCCTCTGAAAGTGGGGTGCCTTGCCGAAGCGGATGCCGGCGGCGGGCCAGATATCGGTCGGCGGTTCCGTGCCGAACTCGGTACGGTAAAGATCCAGAGTTTTCTCGTAGGCTTGCCTGAAGAGCGCAGCCTGGTCCGCGCCGCCCTTGGTCGGCATGTGATGCAGGACGCCGCCGAGCGCCTCCTTGAATGGGCCCCAGTAGTGGCGCGTATAGGTCAGGTGCAGGTGCCAGGCCTGATCGACCTCGTCGCTCGGCGTCACCATTCCGGCTTTCATCCGGCTGAGATAGGCGAAGCGCTGATATTCGGTGATGACACGCATTGCGAAATCGTGCGTCCAGCCATTGTCGCGGGCCAGCCGTTTGGAAAATGGAAAATCGGCCTCCACGTCATCCGGGTGGCAGGTGCTTAGGCGTGTCCAAAGATCAGGGTCGTTCATGGCAGTCTCCGCAGGCCCGACGGAAAGGGGTGGAGCGGAGCATAGAACCAAAGGCTGAACCAATTCCGAAACCGGCCGGAAATCTGTGTCTATGGTTGCCGATTTGCTATTGGCCCCGGCAGAGTAACCATCTGGAGGATTTATCCACCAGCGCAGGGCATTGTCATGGCTCACATGTCTTGCAGGGAATGTTTCATCCACCTATATAGCGATCAAGCTTTGCGCCAAATCCCGAGCATTCGCTCTGGCGCATCGTCCGGGATTTCCCGGAACCCAAGTGAGAGGAGCCGGACTGACGCCTTCAAGGGTCTATCCGGTTTGCTAGAAAGAGAGGCACATATGGCAAAGGTCATTGGTATCGACCTCGGCACGACCAACTCGTGCGTCGCCGTCATGGACGGCAAGGATCCCAAAGTTATCGAAAACGCCGAAGGCGCCCGCACCACACCTTCGATGGTTGCGTTCTCCGACGACGGTGAGCGGCTGGTGGGCCAGCCCGCGAAGCGCCAGGCGGTTACAAACCCCACCAACACGCTGTTCGCAGTCAAGCGCCTGATCGGGCGCCGGTACGACGACCCGACGGTCGGCAAGGACAAGAAGCTTGTCCCGTTCGAAATCGTCAAGGCCGACAATGGCGACGCGTGGGTGGAAGCCAACGGCGACATGTATTCGCCGTCACAGGTATCCGCCTTCATCCTGCAGAAAATGAAGGAAACGGCCGAGAGCTATCTCGGT
>JBCDEN010000288.1:0-5844 GCA_039179715.1 Pseudomonadota bacterium | reverse complement strand
GTTGAGTTCGCGGCCGGGCCGGCCAAGCCGATCCTCGCGCGCCGCCCTGGCGAGATGGTCGTGAATGTGCCTGGTGAGAAATTCGGTTGTCGTGTTGATGCCTTCGAATTCCGGAATATCGTCGAGGTTCTTGTAGTTCAGCGGTTCGAGAACCTCTTTCAGGGCTTCGTGGGCGCGGCCGATATCGATGACCACGCCGTTTTCATCGAGCTCCTCGGACAGAAACGCCGCGTCGATGACGAAGGTCGCCCCGTGCAGGGCCTGCGCGGGGCCGAAGAGGTCCCCCTTGAAGGAATGGGCAATCATGACATGGTCGCGAACTTCTACTGCAAACATTTCCTGGTTCCTGAAACTGCGGTTGCAACGGTATCGGAGAAACTCCGTGGCACCTTCTAGCAAGGATTATCGTCATAGGCGACAAGGGCCATCAGCACATCTGACGCCTTGTTCAACAAATCGGGAAGCCGGTGCGGCAAATCCGTGAACGGAAGCTTGTGGGTGATGAGAGTGTCCAGAACCGGGTCTTTCAGAAGCGTCAGCGCCGTCTCAAGGCGGCGCCTGTAAGTCCAGCGGGCCTGACGCTCGACCGGTATGGTCCCGACCTGGCTGGAAACCAGTTTCAGACGCCTGCAATGAAAGTCGGCCCCCAGCGGAATCGCAACATTTTCAGTGCCGTACCAGCTCATTTCAACAACAGATGTTCCGTCCCCGGCGCATTTCAGCGCCGTGGAAAGCCCGGCCGCGCTGGCGCTGGCATGAAATACGAGATCCTGATTGCCGGGCGCATTTTGCGGCAGTGCAAAATAAAATCCGAGGGCATGCGCAGTTTTTGCACGCCGAGGGTTTGTATCGATGACGGTCACGGTTGATCCAGGCAATTGTGCGGCAACGTAAGCTGTCAGGAGACCGACGACACCACCACCGACCACGCAGATGTGATCCCCAGGTGATGGTTTTCCGTCCCATATAGCGTTAAGCGCTGTTTCCATATTGGCAGCAAGAACAGCACGTTCTGGTGTCACACCATCGGGAACCGACGCACAGGCATCGGTTGGTAGAGTGAAAGCACTTTGATGCGGGTAGAGCGAAAATACGATTTGACCTACGCGGTCCGGGTCGCCTTCACGCACCTTTCCGACATTGGCGTATCCGTATTTGACAGGGAACGGAAAGTCGCCCTCCTGGAACGGCGCCCGCATGCGCTGCCATTCGCTTTCTGGAACCTCGCCGCGAAAAACCAGCCCCTCCGTGCCGCGGCTGACACCGGAAAAGAGCGTGTCCACGAGCAACTCACCCGCCTGGGGCGGGTTTGCCGCAGCCGGCTCGATTTCGCATTGCATTGTTTCGGTGTACCACAGCGCCTGCGCTTCGGCTGTGCCGCGCGTCACCACCCCTTTGTCCGTCATTCCCGTAACGTTCCGCTTATTCACTTGGCCAGTGTCAATATCAGGCCACTTTGACATGCGCACTATCGCCACGATTGCCCGGATTGGAAGTCACAAAAATGTTTCGAGTCTCTGACACCTCCCATTCAGACATCTCAGCACGCGCAATGACACTCCGGCGGCTGGTTTTCTCCGCCCTGCTTGCGATCAGCTTTTTCGGACTGTCGGCCCTGATGGCGGTGACCTTGTCGCCCGGCGGGCTGACACCGCTGGACCTGTTCATTCTGCTGTGCTTCATGGTGACGCTTCCCTGGACGATCATCGGCTTCTGGAACGCCGTCATCGGTCTGCTCGTCATGCGGCTGTCCCGGGACCCGGTGAAAGCGGTTTGCCCGATCGACGCAGGTGCTCCCGATGCCCCCCTGAAAAGTTCGACCGCGCTTCTGTCCTGCGTCCGCGACGAAGACGTCGACGGGCTTGAGAAAAACCTCAGCGCGATGGTGTCCAACCTGATCCGGTCCGGCTATGCGGCGCATTTCAAGCTGTTCGTTCTGAGCGACACGTCCCAGGATGCGATCGCCCTGCAGGAACATGAAATGGCGGCGCGGATGTCCCAGAGGTTTCAGGGGCAGATGGACGTTGTCTATCGCCGCCGCTCCGTGAACACCGGCTACAAGGCCGGCAATATCGAGGATTTCTGCGACCGCTGGGGCGATCAACACGACTTTGCGCTTGTGCTCGACGCCGACAGCTACATGTCGGCGGAGGCTATTGCGACGCTTGTGCGCCGCATGGAGGCGAACCCGAATGTCGGAATCCTGCAAAGCCTCGTCGTCGGCCTTCCGACGGACAGCGCCTTTGCCCGCGTTTTCCAGTTCGGCATGCGGCTCGGCATGCGGTCCTACACGATCGGCAGTGCCTGGTGGCAAGGCGATTGCGGCCCGTACTGGGGTCACAATGCGCTGCTGCGGCTGAAACCCTTCAAGGAACACTGCCGCCTGCCCGTACTGCCAGGGAAAGGCCCGCTCGCCGGCACGGTCCTGTCACATGACCAGGTGGAAGCGGTGCTCATGCGCCGCGCCGGCTACGAGTGCCGTGTCCTGCCGCTGGAAACCGGCAGCTACGAAGACAATCCCCCGCATCTGCTGGAATTCATCCGCCGGGACCTGCGCTGGTGCCAGGGCAATCTCCAGTACCGCCGCCTCATCGGCATGAAGGGACTGAAGCCGGTCAGCCGAGCGCAGCTGGTTCTCGCCATTCTGATGTTCCTCGGCTCGCCCGCCTGGATCGGCTTCATGGTCGGTGCCGCTGTGCTGGGCATGACCACCGACTATGCGCCCTACCGGGCCGACACGGGCGTCTTCATGTTCTTCACCGTGCTCAGCATGGTGTTCGCGCCGAAAATCGCCACCGTGATCGACGTGCTCGCGCGCCGGGATCTCAGGAAGGCGTTCGGCGGGCCGATCCGGATCCTGATCAGTTTCGTGGCTGAAATCGTCTACTCGGCCATGCTTGCGCCGATCATGGCAGTTTCCCACACAATGTTCATGGGCGGCCTTGCAACCGGCAAGGCCATTGGCTGGGGAGCCCAGGCGCGCGGCGTCGCGCGTCTTCCGGTCACACTTGCGGCGTCCAAACTCTGGCCGCAAACGCTGTTCGGCATCGTGGCATTGACCTGGTTTGCGTTTCAGCCCATCGAGCTGGTCTGGCCGGTCCTGCCGATCGCCGCCGGACCCTTGCTCGCAATTGCCATTGCAGTTGCCACATCAACGAAGTCGCTTGGCAGGCTCGGGATACAATCGACGCTGTGGCGCATTCCGGAAGAAACAGCGCCGCCCCCGGAACTGGCCGATCTTCATCTGGCTGCCCTGTCGAAGGGGTCTGTCCAGACCGTGGCACAGCCCGGCATCGTGCAGGGAGATCCGGAACCCGCAGAGGTCTGAAACCAGAAAAGTCCGGCTCGCGCCGGACTTTTTCGTTCAAGCTGCTTGATCTAATCTATTAGGCCGCGTTCGACGACGCGATCGGCTGGACGAGAAAGTCATAGATCTCGGCGGCATCCGAGGACGCCCGCACGCCTTGCGTGACTGCGCCGTCCCGAAGCTGCCGTGCAATTCGTGCAAGAGCCTTCAGGTGATCCGCTCCTGCTCCCTCGGGGGCGAGCAGCAGGAAAACCAGATCGACAGGTTCGTCGTCAAGCGAGTCGAAATCGACCGGTTTTTCCAGTTTGGCAAAAAGACCCACCAAACGGTCGAGGCGCGTCAGCTTCCCGTGAGGGATGGCAATGCCGTGGCCGACACCGGTCGAACCCAGACGTTCGCGCTGCAACAGCGTGTCGAAAATCTCGCGCTCCGAGAGCCCGGTCAACTCAGCCGCTCGGGAAGACAGTTCCTGAATCGCCTGTTTCTTGCTTTTGGCCTTCAGGCAGGCAATCACCGCGTCTTTACCCAGAAGATCACTAAGATCCATTAGTTCGCCTACAAGTCTCAGAAGCCGGCCCGCATTCAAAGGCCAGCTTCATCCGCATCATCTATTCGGCAGCCTCACCGGCCACCAGTGCAGGGTCGATCCACCCTATATTGCCATCCGCCCTGCGGTAAACAACGTTTACTCCGCCATTTGCCGCATTTTTGAACATAACGACCGGTGCTTCGGTCAAATCCAGTTCCATCACCGCCATGCCGACCGTCATCGTCTTCACCTTTGCCGACGTTTCGGCAATGACGAGCGGGTTGAAATCCGCCGGCAGCTCTTCGTCGTCCTCCGTGGAGGCCAGGACGTAAGACGCTGCTTCAAACGCTTCGCGACCAGTGCCGTTGTGGCTATGGTGGTCTTTGAGCTTCCGCTTGTAGCGGCGCAATCTCTTTTCGATCTTGTCCGCGGCGACATCAAAGCTGTTGCGCGGATCCTGATCCTGTGCCGACACCTGGAGCACGATTCCCGTGTCCAGATGCAGGCTGCACTCGGACTTGAAGCCGGTGCCCTCCCTGCTGAGCGTAACGTGGCCAGTGAATCCGCCCGTGAAGTACTTCGACAGAGCATCTTCAATCCGGTCTGTGATGTGCTCGCGCAATGCATCGCCCACATCGACATTTTTACCCGAAATCCGCAAAGCCATGGGGACCTCTTCTTTTTCTGTTGGCCTTCAGTTCATCAGCAGCCGCCGATGCCGAGACGCGAAACGCCTCACGTCCACAATGGACCAGTCAGCGCGCGAGCGCCATCCCCTCATTACGTCATGAGGGCGGTGCTATAATTGCGCTAACGCAAAGTGTCAATTGTAAATAAATAGGTCCGCGCCGACTGTGTTAGAATAGCGTATATCCAAGATTTTATTTGTGCGTGCATTGCGAAACAAAATTGAAGATGCGCTGAAATTCCAGGCATTTTAGCTGGAACCGGTACCTTCGAATTCCGGCGTTACACTTTCAAAGTTTCGCGTTTTTCTCGCGCCGTCGCTGCACCGAAGAACCGATTTTCATGGCCTCGCGATACTTGGCCACCGTCCGGCGGGCAATATCGATACCGTCGCCCTTGAGAGTTTTGACAATCGTGTCATCGGAGAGGATCGCCTTGGGATCCTCGCCGTCAATCATCGTCTTGATGCGGTGACGGACGGATTCAGCCGAATGGCTGTCTCCGTCACCCGTACCGGAGATGGCCGACGAAAAGAAATACTTCAGTTCGAAGATGCCGCGCGGCGTTGCCATGAACTTGTTGGAGGTGACACGGCTCACCGTCGATTCGTGCATGCTAATGGCTTCCGCCACTGTCTTCAGGTTCAACGGGCGCAAATGTTCGATCCCGTAGGTCAGAAATCCGTCCTGCTGCCGGACAATCTCTGTCGATACCTTGAGGATGGTCTTGGCGCGCTGATCCAGGCTCTTGGCAAGCCAGTTGGCCGTCTGAAGCGAGTCGGTCAGATATTCCTTCTCGGTCTCGTTGCGTGCCGTCTTGATCACTGTCGCGAAATAGGTCTGGTTGACCAGCACCTTGGGCAAGGTATCCGAATTCAGTTCCACGGCCCAGGTGCCGTCATTGGCGGGACGAACGAAGACGTCCGGCACCACCGGCTGCACAAGCGCAGAGCCGAAGGCGCTGCCCGGCTTTGGGTCCAGCGCGCGGATCTCGGCGATCATTTCGATCAGATCCTCGTCGTCGACGCCGCAGATCTTCCGCAAGGTCTGCAGATCCCGTTTTGCAAGCAGTTCGATGTTCTCGATGAGCGTTTCCATCGCAGGGTCGAACCGGTTCTTGTCGATCAGCTGCAGCGTCAGGCATTCGGCCAGGTTGCGCGCGAAGACACCGGCGGGTTCGAAGGTTTGCAGAACACCCAGAACCGTCTCGACACGGCCGAGATCAACGCCCAGCTGTTCCGCCGTGTCGTCCAGGTCCAGGTAAAGATAGCCGTTCTCGTCAAGAGAATTGATCAGATGGCCCGCGATCAGCTTGTCCGCCT